>JALUWF010000096.1 GCA_027019785.1 Mariprofundus sp.
GAGGAGCTTTCTAAATACCGCCTGTTGCTGCTGGAAGAGGGCCACTGTCTGCGCGATAACGCGCTGGAAATATGTCAGCAGCATAATATTCCTGAAGAGCAGGCATTTCGCGCCACTGGCCTCGAAACACTACGTCAGATGGTCAAGGCCGGAACGGGAATCACCCTGATGCCGGAAATAGCTATCAGCAACGCTGAAAATGGAATTCATTATATTCCCTTTAAGTCTCCGACTCCACACAGAACCATCGGGTTGTTTTTCCGTAAAACATCCGCCAAAAAAGAAATTATTCAAATAGTAGAGGGGATATTGCAAGATTCTCATCAACAGAGAACTGCATCATGAACTCTCTCAAGCGCTAGTTTTGCAGATAAAGCAGATACAGATAAGCGGAAAAAGCACTGATCAGCATCAGTCTGGCGGCGCTTGCAGCGGCGGCTGATCCAGCTTTTCCCTCAGGCCGTTCACCGTCCGGAAAATGACGGGTTGCCGAATAATCCAGCATTCCAGCCGATATTTACCGGGATAATTCATGATCATCAGACCGAACAGGATGCTCAACAACCCCTGCCCCGGCGTCACTAGCATAATAATGCCGACAAGCACCAGCACAGTGCCAAAGAGATTTTTCAAACACGCCAGCAACCATCCAATCACCACATGATGTGAAGCATCCGCCATGGCATGCCTTTTGTGATGAGAAAAGTAATCCACTGGAATACGCGCAACGAGAAATGGCGTTGAAATCAGCCCGATGACAAAACTGAGCAGCGAAAAAATCACGAACCAGCCGGCATAGGCTTGCAGATAATCCAGCCACATTTGCATAGGCCAAATGTGGCTGGATTATGAGCCGGGATCAAGTGAAAGTCGTTCTCAGACTACAGGATCATGATAAAACGAGTGTAGCAGAATAAATTTACACCTTGTCCCGCCCGGCAATGGCGCGAATTCTGTCGTTACTGATTTCCAAGGCTATGCGACCATCCGAACTGTCTATTCTCATTAGCTCAAAACCTGGCTCTTTAGCAGTTCCCAGACTGCCTCGCCCGGCGCAACTGCACCGGATCGACATCTGTATTGGAAAAGTATGCGCACTCCGATACTCAAGATACTGCTGCTTTCATGGGGAACCGTTCAGGATGTTCAATCGATTCCTCAGTCAAATCGACATCAATATCCGGCCAGTAAAAATGACCAGCAGATTGCTCTTCAACCTTAATAATCGATTTAACAGGTTGATCCTTAAACCATGGAAATGCTTCATAAGACATAAAAAGCTCTTTGCCATGGGTAAGCAACCATATACCATGGCTCGAAATATGAGTTACTTCAGTCTCTAAAATATTGTTGCCAAGCGCTGATGATTTCATCGTAGTGATCCTCTATAAATTGCTCTACCTTTTTTAAATGTTTTCTGGAATAATGATAGTTATTGGCAAGCTCTATTTCCGGTTCAAGCCAAAATTTAGCTTCTCCATCACCTGATGTGATATGTACATGCATACGCGATTCTTCTCGTGAAAAGAAAAAATATCTGTAGCCATCCTCATTAAATATTGTCGGTGTCATATTACCTTCTACGCGCCACAATCAAATCCACCCATTCCAGTGGAGTACAGCCCGATTTTACGCATTGTCAAAATAGTCCGAATCCAATTTCTTGACCTCATACTGCCCTACCGTTGATACCCCAACATTATGTTCTGCCATTAACCTCGATAGATGCTCACCATCGATCAAGATGATTCTTGATTCGATCATCGATGCATATTCCCTGGCTTCTTTTGTGAAAAAAGAGGTTGTGATAAATACACCTTTTCGAGCACGTTGCCCTTGCAGCGCACCCGCGAATTTCTGAATTTCAGGACGGCCAACCGAACCTTCCCACCGCTTCGCCTGAATGTATATGACATCAAGACCCAGACGATCTTCATTTATAATACCATCGATACCACCATCCCCACTCTTTCCGAGAGCTCTTCCAGCATCCTGTCGATTGCCGCCATATCCCATTTTCACAAGCAGATCGACAACCAAACGCTCAAAGAATGAAGGAGAGACTTCTTTGACCGAATTTATTATTTCAGACTCTAGAGATGAACGGAGTTTTTTATATGCAGATGCAAGGGCATCTTCCGGTGTCAGCGGTTCTTCCCTGTCTGTTTCAGCTTCTGATTGCAAACCGGCAGCATAAGTGTTTGGTAATCCGGAATTGCCACAGTACTTAAAACTCCCTTCTATGCATAACCTGATTTTCCATTCATTTCGCTCCTATATTACCCTGCGCCGACATTGCCTGTAGGTGAAACTGTATGCCGAATGGTGAATAATGGAAATCTTCGATTTATGTTGCGCCATTCAAAACAGACTTTTCCTACCAAACCATTTTGATCAGGCATCCTTATCCCGATTGGCCACTTCACGAATCAGATCGATCTGTAGAATAGTTATTTTGTTGCGACCCAACGCCACCATGCCCTTGCGCTCGAAATCCTTGATCAGGCGACTGACCACCTCTCGCGCCGTGCCCAGTTCCACCGCCAGTTGCCGATGTGTCAGTTCCAGCACATCACCATGTTGCTTTACACTTTTCAACAGGAATGCAGCCAGCCGCACATCCTTGCGACCGAAAGCAACATCTTCGAGCAACAGCATCAGATCGCTTATCCGGCTGCCGATATTGGCCATCACGAATTGCCGGAAGGCAGGCGATCCGGCCAGGGCAGCATCAAAGGCATCCAGCGGCAACAGCACCATATCGACAT
>JALUWF010000097.1 GCA_027019785.1 Mariprofundus sp.
CAAAATGGTACAAGAAATAAAAATCATAAAATCAAAAGATTCTCACCACAGAGAACACAGAGAGCACAGAGGAAAAGCAGAGAAAACCAAAACATAAAGATTTTGACCTTCTCTGTGCTCTCTGTGTACTCTGTGGTTCAAGGTTTTCCTGTTTGGTTCCGGCTATGCAGGGTTAGGACGGTGGTAGCTGTTGTCGAATCCAGGTGACGATATCGCGCCAGATGATGTTGGCCTGCAGATCGCGTAGCAGCATGTGATAACCGTTTTTATAGCACCGGAATTGTAACGTGCTGCGCTGTCGGGCAAGCGAGCCGAAGGTATCCATCACCGGCGTTGCGGGAATCACCTCATCTTTGTTGCCATAGAGCGCCAACGTGGGCGTATGCAGTTTGGCCACCGAGCGATAGCCTGCCTCCATCAGGTTCACCAGACCGTAGATGGTGTCCACGCGGGTCTGTTTGATAACCAGCGGATCGCGACCAAGCGCGATGAGCATGTCCCGGTTATCGGAGGCGATGATATGCTGCGATTCGCCGGTAAATGTTTTCCATGGCATGGTGTGAGCGGCCAGCTTTAGTCCCCAGCGTTGCCACCACGGCATACTGCTCCAGCCCCATATGGCCGGCGCGGCCAGAATGACGCCATCAATGGGTAGCGGGCCGGAGGCCAGTGCATACAGAGCGACGGCTGTACCCATGCTATGGCCGAGCAGAAACAGCGGCGTATCGGGGAAACGGGCATGCATGTATTGGACAAACAGGCGCGCATCGACAGCCAGCGCCTCTTTTCCCGGCCAGCGGCCGTGATGGGGCGATTGGCCGAAACCACGCTGATCATAGGCGTAAACAGCGATGTTTTGTTGAACGAAAAAGGTTGCAGCATCGTTGATAAAGCGTGAATAATCATTGAAGCCATGCAGGGCGACAATGATCGCTGTGGGTTTTCCCGGTGGCAACCAGCGCCGCAATGGCAGACTGGTGCCATCAAAGGAGATAAAGCGGGTTGGTTCAATAGACGGACTGGAGGAGGGTGCTTCCGGGCTTGAATCAGGGATGACAAATTGTGGCGAGCATCCGGACGCCCAGCAGCAGATGCATGCGTACAGCGCGTACTTGAGCAGCGACTGTTTGTAGGTATATCGTTGCGATATGAGTATGTTGATCATTTTCAGGTTCATTAGGGCTGGATGGTAGACAAATTTACCGGGATTTACATGATAAGGCATCACTTATCGAAAATGGTGGGTGAGTCAAAAGCATTCACCACAGAGGACACAGAGAGCACAGAGGAAAAACGGAGAAAACCAAAGTATAAAGATTTTGACCTCCTCTGTGCTCTCTGTGGTGCAAGGTTTTGTGTGCTGGTACGATAAAATATATTTGGGAGATTCAAATGAAATATATCATGCGCGGTTGTCTGGGGATTGTGCTGTTGTTAAGTGCAGGTTGTGACCTTCCAACGCTGACGACTGTATTGGCCACAGTCGGGCAGCAGAATATTACCAGGCAAGATGTGGTCTATCGTATTGGCATAGCCAAGTCTTATGGACATAAGCAACCGATGAACGAGCAGGCGCTGGTCTATATGATTGATGATGCGCTCACGCGGCAGGTGGCTGCGAAGGTTGGCGTTGCCGTTACAAAACAGGAGGTGGATGCGCTCTCCGCTTATCTGGATAAACATAGTAAAACTCCCAAGATTCTGAATGCGGTGAAATGGGTGTTTGGTGATAATGCAGATGACTATCGCCGCATCTATGTGATCCCAAGAGTGCTGAATCGTAAATTGCAGGCCTGGTATGCGCTGCATGTGTCCGGCAAACAGCGTCCCCAGCCGGAGATTGAAGCGGCAGTGGCGCAATCAACAGGTGGTCAGGGTAAGAGCGCTTTTGATGCGTGGTTCCGCCAGCAGGCACGGGCGCTGCCTGTGCATATCAAGGATGAACGCTTGCGCACCGGCGTGCTGAAGAAATTCCCCGATCTGTGGTGGCTTGATTCTGCCACAAGGTAACGATGGATAGTACCTGTGGGAGATGACCGGTAAACACCGAATTTACCTGGCGATCCTGGCGTCTTGGCGAGCGTCAGGGTTGAAGGTTGAAAACCAGACTCTCGCAAAGCCGCAAAGCACGCAAAGGAAGAGCTTTGGCGGATTTGCAGCTTTTCCATTTCGCATTGTCACGCTAGTGTTGGCGGACTGGGCGGGTGAGTTTCGAGCTTGCCCGTTTTCTGTGTCTGCAGAATGTAGAGTAGAAGAAATATTTACCACAGAGATGATGACTCCGTAAGAAGTCATCAGGAAGGTTTCGACTACGCCGGTCAGGGAGTGATAGATACGCATGCCACGTCGAACTGATATTCAATCCATTATGATTTTAGGGGCAGGCCCCATTGTGATCGGTCAGGCCTGTGAGTTTGATTACTCCGGTGTTCAGGCCTGTAAAGCGCTGAAAGAAGAGGGCTTTAGGGTGGTTCTGGTGAACTCCAATCCGGCTACGATCATGACCGATCCTGAATTTGCCGATGCTACCTATATCGAACCGGTCACTTGGCAAGTAGTGGCGAAAATTATTGAGAAAGAACGTCCCGATGCGATTTTGCCGACCATGGGTGGACAGACGGCGCTCAACTGCGCGCTCTCTCTGAACAAGCACTGCATTCTGGAAAAATTCGGCGTTCAGTTGATTGGCGCGCAGCCTGAAGCGATTGATAAGGCCGAAGATCGTGAACGCTTCAAGGCGGCCATGGATCATATCGGACTGGAAATGGCGCGCGGCGGTTTTGCCCATTCGATGCCGGAAGCCCGCGATCTGGCTGCCGAGATCGGTTATCCGATTATTATTCGCCCATCCTTCACGCTTGGCGGTTCCGGCGGCGGTATCGCCTATAATCCGGACGAATTTGAACAGATTGTAGCATCTGGTCTGGATGCATCGCCGACCGACGAGATTCTGGTGGAAGAATCGATTATTGGCTGGAAAGAGTTCGAGATGGAAGTCATGCGCGACCGGGCTGATAACTGCGTGATTATCTGCTCGATTGAGAACCTTGATCCTATGGGCGTGCATACCGGCGATTCGATTACGGTGGCGCCAGCCCAGACTCTGACCGACAAGGAGTATCAGCGCATGCGCGATGCTTCTATTGCCATTCTGCGCGAAATAGGCGTGGAGACCGGCGGCTCGAATGTGCAATTCGCGGTTAATCCCAATGACGGGCGTTTGATTATTATCGAGATGAATCCGCGCGTGTCGCGTTCTTCGGCGCTGGCATCCAAGGCGACCGGATTCCCGATTGCAAAGATTGCAGCGAAATTGGCGGTGGGCTATAGGCTGGATGAAATCCGCAACGATATTACCGGCGAAACCTACGCAGCATTTGAGCCGACCATCGATTATGTGGTGACCAAGTTGCCACGCTTTGCATTCGAGAAATTTCCCGGCGCGGATTGCCGCTTAACTACGCAGATGAAATCGGTCGGTGAAGTGATGGCCATCGGGCGCAGCTTTACCGAAAGCCTGGGTAAGGCCATGCGCGGTCTGGAAACCGGCACCTGCGGCTTTGATAAAACAGTGCCCGAAGATGAAGATGTGGATCGCTTTTTGCAGGAGAAACTGGCCGTTCCGGGTGAGCAACGGTTATGGTGGGTCGGCGAGGCCTTGCGGTTGGGTGAATCGGGGGGCTGGAGTGCGCAACGCGTATTTGATGTCACCCGTATTGATCCGTGGTTTATTCGTGAAATTGACGCCATCATTGCATTGGAAAAATCATTAAACGGGCGCCAAGTAGCTTCACTCTCAGCGGCTGAATGGAAGCAGGCCAAGCGCGAAGGCTTGTCTGATCTGCGTTTGGCTGAATTGACCGGCTGTGATGAATACGCAGTGCGTAGCGCGCGTCAGGCGGCTGGTGTGAAGCCGGTATTCAAGCGGGTGGATACGTGTGCCGCCGAGTTTGAAGCGCATACGCCGTATCTCTATTCAACCTATGAGGATGAATGTGAGGCGCGCCCATCGGATAAGAAAAAAATCATGGTGCTGGGCGGCGGACCCAATCGTATCGGGCAGGGCATCGAGTTTGATTATTGCTGCGTGCATGCCGCCTTCGCGTTGTCGGAAGACGGTTATGAAACCATCATGGTCAACTGCAATCCGGAAACTGTTTCGACTGATTATGATACCTCGGATCGCCTCTATTTCGAGCCGCTGACTTATGAAGATGTGATGGCGGTTGTGGAGGTTGAGCAACCGACAGGCGTGATTGTGCAATTCGGCGGCCAGACGCCGCTGAAGCTGGCAGATTCTCTGGAAAAAGCTGGTGTTCCGATTATCGGTACCAGTCCGGATATGATTGATCTGGCCGAGGATCGCGAGCGTTTCCAGCAATTATTGCATGATCTGGACTTGTTGCAGCCGGAGAATGGTACGGCCCGTTCCACCGAAGAGGCGGTGGCGGTGGCCGATGAGATCGGTTATCCGGTGGTGGTGCGACCTTCCTACGTGTTGGGCGGCCGTGCTATGCAGATTGTTCACAACGAAAAAGGCTTGCTGCGTTATATGACCGAAGCCGTGCAGGCCTCTCCCGATCATCCGGTGTTGCTCGACCGCTTCCTGAACTGCGCCATTGAGCTGGATGTGGATGCGCTGGTGGATGGAACGCGGGTGGTGATTGGCGGTATCATGGAACATATCGAGGAGGCAGGCGTGCATTCGGGTGATTCGGCCTGCTGCTTGCCGCCGCATTCAATTTCTGATGCCATGATTGCCGAAGTCACGCGCCAGACCGAAGCATTGGGTTTGGCGTTGAATGTGAAGGGGTTGATGAATATCCAGTTTGCCTTGCAGGGCGAAACGCTGTATGTGCTGGAAGTGAACCCGCGCGCCAGTCGAACGGTGCCGTTTGTATCCAAGGCGACGGGCAGGCCGTTGGCGAAGATTGCTGCGAGAATCATGGCCGGGCAGACGCTGGATGAATTGGGTATCAATGAAATTCCGCAACCGACCAGTTTCAAGGCGGTCAAGGAAGCGGTGTTCCCGTTTGTGAAATTCCGGGGCGTGGATCCGCTGCTGTCACCTGAAATGAAATCGACCGGCGAGGTGATGGGGATTGCAGGCAGTTTTACTGCGGCTTTTTCCAAGGCGCAACTTGGTGTCGGTGTAAACTTACCTGTATCTGGTACGGCTTTTATTTCGGTGCGGGAAGTGGATAAAGCGGCGGCAGTTGAAGTGGGGCGCGTATTGGCCGGGGCAGGATTCAAACTGCTGGCCACCAGCGGTACATGCAAGGCGTTGAATGAAGCTGGATTGCAATCGGAAAGCGTCCCCAAAGTAATTGACGGGATTCGGCCTCATATTGTTGACCGCTTGCTCAACGATGAGGTCGCACTGATAGTCAATACGACTGAGGGCGAACAGGCCATCAAGGATTCCAAATCGATTCGTCAGGCTACGCTGGATCGCGGTATTGCTTATTATACTACGATGGCGGGCGGTATGGCGGCGGCGCAGGCCATTGCCGGCCACTCGGATGTGACGGTTGTGAAAAGTATTCAAGATTATCACGGAATGTGAAATATAGTCAAAAGCATTCACCGCAAAGGCGCAAAGAACGCAAAGTGAATCAAAGGCGAACAGGATATATGGAAATCGTGCTGTAGAAGGGCTATGATCTAACAGATAAGCCATCAATCATATTTCCGCGCTTTTTTGTTTTCCTTTGCGTTCTTTGCGGTGAAAAGTTTTTTTTAAATTTAAGGAGAAATAATGGAACGTGTTCCAATGACCAAACAAGGCGCAGAGACCCTGAAAAAGACTGTCGCTTATCTCAAAGGCGAAAAGCGACATCAGATTGTCGCCGCCATTGAAACGGCGCGGGCTCATGGCGACCTGTCTGAAAACGCCGAATATCATGCTGCCAAGGAAGAGCAGGGCATGAATGAGGCGCGGGTCTCCGATATGGAAGACAAACTGGCGCGCGCTCACATTATTGATCCGGCCACCATTACGGCCGAAAAAGTTGTATTTGGCGCGACAGTGGAACTGATTGACATGGATGAGGGTACGGAAATCACCTACCAGATTGTCGGTGTGGATGAGGCGGATATTGAGGCTGGCAAGGTTTCGATTACCTCGCCGATTGCGCGCGCTCTGATTGGCAAGGAAGAGGGCGATATGGCCGTAGTGCAGGCGCCGGGTGGTGAACGTGAGTATGAGATTCAGAGTATTGAATATAAGTAAGTCAAAAGCATTCACCACAGATAAACGCGGATAAACACAGATGATAAGCAAAGATATAATTGATTACAGGTTGATTGTGCCTGTACTCTGTGTCCTCTGTGGTTCAAGGTTTTTTGGTTGGGGGTAGGTATTGATGTTAGTTGTAAGGAGTAAGGCGTGAGGGTTGATTGTATCCGGGTTGGGGCAGTGCGGTTGTGTCTGGCGCTGATGCTGGGGTTGCTGGCGGTCAGCGGTTATGTGGTCGTGCCGGTGCTGTTTGCCAAAGCCGGTTCACATGCGCTGGCCGGATCGCTGGCCGGACATATTTTTCATATTGCTAATATGGGAATTGTTTTTCTGGCTGCAGCGATAACGGTGTTCTGGTTGCGTATGGCGCGCAGCGGCATAAAAATTGGTCGATTACGCTGGTTGTTGCTGCTGGCGGTTGCCATCCTGGTCGCTGTCAATGAGTTTGGCATCACACCTGTAATTGTTGATCTGAAAGCCCAAATGGGGCCGATTGATTTGGTGGCGCACGATGATCCGCTGCGCAAGCTATTCGGTATCTGGCACGGCGTCAGCGCGGTGCTGCACTTGCTGACAACACTGTTTGCTGTCGTGTTGGTGGGGTTGGGGGCCTTGCCTGCGGATAAGAGTGGTTGCCATCCAGGCTCAGGAGAATCATGTCCTACCTGATTCATTGGTGGCGTCAGCGCATGGCGAATGATACCGAGCTGGTGATGCTACTTGTGTCACTGCTGGTAATTTTTATTCTTATCATGCTGCTCGGTTCGATTCTGATGCCGGTATTGCTCGGTATCGCGCTGGCCTATGTGCTTGATGGCGTGGTGGATTTGCTGACCCGCTGCAAATTTCCGCGCATGTTGGCCATAGCGGTTACCGGTGGCGGCGCGTTGTTGCTGTTGCTGTTTACCCTGTTGGCCGTATTGCCGGTGTTGACCGAACAGGTCGGACGTCTGGTGGCGCATGCTCCGCAATATGTGCAGTCGATTCGGGAGATGCTGGAGCAGTTGCAGTCCAGCTATGCCGAATGGATCAATCCGAGCTATCTGCAAAAAGTGATCGCTGCGCTGGCGGCAAAAATGCAGGAGTGGGGCGGGGCACTGCTGAGTTTTTCCATCGCATCGATTCCGGGCATGATCACGCTGCTGGTTTATGCCGTTTTGGTGCCGGTGATGGTGTTCTTTTTTCTCAAGGATAAACAGATAATCATTGCCTGGGGGCAGCAGTTTTTGCCCACCGAGCGCACTCTGTTGCAGCGTGTCTGGAATGAACTGGATACGCAGATCGGCAATTATATTCGCGGCAAGTTCTGGGAAGCCTTTCTGGTCGGAATATCCATGTGGCTGGTGTATTGGTGGATGGGGCATGAATACGCCCTGTTGCTGGGCGTGTTGACCGGTATTTCGGTATGGATTCCGTTTGTCGGCGCAGCCGTTGTGACGTTTCCGGTGGTGTTGTTGTCGTTTTTTCAGTGGGGTTGGACGGATACCATGGCCTACAGCGTGCTGGCCTACGGGATTGTGCAGGCTATTGATGCCAATGTGGTGATTCCATGGCTGTTCTCGGAAATTGTTAATCTGCATCCGATTGCCATTATCGTGGGGATTCTGGTGTTTGGCAGTTTATGGGGCATTGTCGGCGTGATTATCGCTATTCCCATGGCCGCACTGGTGAAAAGCGTGGTGTCCATCGTACTGGAAAGGCGGGCGGATCGCACTGTGGATGAGACGCAAGGTTAATTGCAAGCGTGGCGAGATTGTTTAGGCTGCGCCGGCTTCTGTATGGTGATGCCATGATCCAATGAATGAGGAAAACAACATGAATAACAAAACAGCTGTAACGGGTAGAGTAATGCCGGAGGGTATCGATCCTTCACAAGGCGATATGGATGAGCTGAAACGCGATATGCGTTCTGCTCAGTTGACACACTGGATGCAGACCAACCAGAAACAGATTCTTGTCGCCGTTATCGCATTTATAGCGATGCTGATCGCAGGTGGCATGTGGCAAGGGCATAACCAATCGCAACATGCATCTGCGGCAACTCTCTATCAGCAGGCGCTGAATGAACAGGATGCAACGAAAAAAGTGACGCTGATGCAGAGTGTGAGTGAGAAGTTCGGATCAAGCAGCTACAGCGCCCTGGCGCAAATGGAATTGGCTAAACTGGATCGGGCGCATGCAGAAATGCACCTGAAGGCCTTGATGAATCACCCCGAAGCGATGCAGGAATGGGTGTGGCAGGCAGGTCTGGATCTGGCGGCGATCAAGCTGGAAGCGGGCGATAAGACGGCGGCCAGCCAGTTGCTTGCCAAGCCGGTTGGCGAACACTATCAGCAGTTGCGCCACTATCTGATGGCCATGGCCGCTACGGATGCAGCGGAAAAGCGGCAACAGTTGCAGAAAGCACTGGACTCAATATCTCACGATGAGGCATTAAAAAGCAGGATTGAAACACTGTTGGCCAAGACAGCTTCCTGATGGCGCGATTGTTTTCACACTGGCTGTTTCCTAACCGATTATTGTCCGCGCGAGTTTGTCGCTTATGGCTGCTGTGCAGTGTGATGTTGCTGTCAGGTTGCTCGACAGTTTCCGGTGCATGGCACGGGTTTTGGTCGGCCAGCTCTGAACATAGTGATACGGCCAAACAGGATACAGTGAAACATGCAACGCCCGCGTCCGTTATCAAACCTAGCCCGTCGACGGCAAATATCTCGGTAATCTGGCGCAATGACGTAGATCAGCGTAAGCCCGCATCGCCGCCCGGCTTCAGTCTGCCGGCAGTGGTTTCGGGCAAGCATGGAAAACTGGTGGTTGCCGGCGCAGAGGATCGGCGCGTTCGCATCTATCAGGCCAATGGCAGTGAGGCGGGAAGAATTGCGCTGCGCAACGCATCCGAATCCGGAGCTGTAGAACTCACGAACGGGCTGGTGGTGGTGGGCGATACCGGAGGCATCCTGTATGGGCTGGATATCAGCCACAGCAAGGTTGTATGGCAGGTGCAGCTTTCAGCGGCGCTGTTTGGCCGGCCTGTTACGGTGGACAATGATTTCATCGTCCAAACCTCGAACAACCAGATTTACCGATTCACCAACAAGGGTGAGAAGGTCTGGAGTTTTTCGGGGCAACTGGGCGGTCTGGGTATTCACCTGAGCCCCTCGCCCGTGGTGTACAACAATCATGTGTATGCGGTATTCACCAATGGCGATGTGATTGCGCTGAAGGCTGGAACAGGCAATTTTGTCTGGAAGAGACAGCTGGTGCTTAGTAATCAGGCTGCCGTGATGAGCGAAGTGAAAATTCCCACGGCGACGCCGCTGGTTGTGCCTGCTGCACAGTCGGGGCGTGGCGAAGATATGCTGGTTGTCTCTGTATTTCAGGGTGAACTGTTCTTTCTGTCGCTACAGGATGGTAGCACGCTCAACACCCGCCACCTTTCAGTCAAAGCTACACCGATGTTGATCGGCAAGACACTGTTCGTAGCCGATGCAGCGGGTGCATTAAGCGCTCTGGATGTTTCCAATGCCGTGACGCTATGGAAACAACAGCTCTCTGCTACGGAATTGACCGGCCTGGCAACGTGGCAGGGGAGCATCTGGGTGACAGATGGTCAGGCGCACGTGTTTCGCCTGAATCGCGACGGTCGGGTGTTGGCCCGGACGCAACTGGATGGTCGAATTGATCGCGCGCCAGTGGTTGCCGGTAATGGTGTTCTGGTGCGTAATAATCTTGGTACATTGTACCTGCTGCACTGATATGTTGCTGTTTATTTTCAATTACTTAAGAAAAATATCTGATGCTACAGGCGAAAAAATAAGTGAAGCAAAAGCATTCACCGCAAAGTACGCAAAGGTACGCAAAGGAAAAACAAAACTAAGCCTAAATATTTTGTTTTTGACTGTCCAGATTCAGGTAATGCCATGACTCTCGAACGTATCCATCATCACGCTGCCAGATTGCCGGTAATTGCCATTGTTGGTCGTCCCAATGTGGGTAAATCGACGCTGTTTAATCGTATCGTCGGCAAACGCAAGGCTATAGTCGGTGATCGTCCCGGTGTGACTGTCGATCGGCTTGAAAATGAGTGCATGATTGGTGAGCAGGCGGTGGTGCTGGTCGATACCGGTGGTATTGGCGAGGGCACCCATGATGTGATGCAGCCGGCCATTGATGCACAAGTGGAAGCGGCGCTGGAAATTGCCAATGTCGTGCTGTTTGTGGTGGATGCGCAAGCTGGCGCAACGCCGATTGATTCGGCCATCGCAGAAAAATTGCGCAAGCATCAAATTCCGTTGCTGGTGGTGGCCAACAAGGCCGAGAAGCCGGGCAGCGAAATTGACTTTTTTAGCCTTGGGCTGGGCGATCCGATGGCAGTATCTGCTGCACATGGCGAAGGCGTACGTGTTTTTTTAGCAGCACTTGAATCGCTTCTTCCCGATTCCGGGGAAGCTTCTGTTGATGAAACCGGGGAAAATATAATTGCTTCGGTGGCTGTGATTGGCCGCCCCAATGTTGGCAAATCCACCCTGATCAATGCATGGCTGAAAAAGCAGCGCATGGTGGTCAGCGATATTTCCGGTACCACCCGTGATGCCATCGATTCCACCATGCCATATCACGATGGCGTGATTCGTCTGGTCGATACGGCAGGGCAGCGTAAACACGGGCGCATTGCCGATATCATCGAATTTGTAGCACGTGTGAAAGCCGTCCAGGCTTTTCGTCGCGCCGATGTGGCGGTGCTGCTGCTTGATGGTGGCGAGGGCATTGTCGAGCAGGATATGCGTTTGATGCAGTTGGCGCTGGATGAAGGCTGTGCGCTGATCGTGGCCGTCAATAAAGTGGATCTGCTCGATGATGAACAATGGAAATATTATGTTGAGCGACTGGATTTCCGCATGCGCGGCATGTCTGAAATCCCGGTCTTTCGCATCACCGCCAAACATGGCAAGGGCGTAAAACGCCTGCTGGATGAGGCGGTCAAAGCGGCACATCGCAACAGTTTTGAGTTATCGACAGGGGCGCTCAATCGCTGGCTGGCCGATGCCCAGTTGGCACAGCATCCCCCCAGCGATAACGGTGCAGTGGTGCGGCTGAAATATGCATCCCAGACCGGCAGTCGTCCGCCCGCTATCAAGATTTTCTGTAATCGTCCCCAGGGCCTGAAAACCAGTTATAAACGTTATCTGGAACAGTCGTTCAGAAAGAGCTTTGATCTGACCGGCGTGCCTGTCCGCTTTAGTTTTAGTGCCGGCAAGAATCCGTACAAGCCCGCCAAATCGCGTTGACCCTATTTTATGGTGTCAACCATTCGGGTGAGTTGACAGGTACGCATGCGCAGTTTTGAGGAGACACGCGAGATTGCCTGTGCCGCCGGCACGATGTTTAATATTGTGATGGATATTGAGGCATACCCTGCTTTTCTTCCCTGGGTGACGGATGCAACAGTGCTCAGCCGCAAGGCGGGTGAACTCTCGGCTGAACTGGTGGCCGATCTGGCCGGATCCAGGCACAGCTTTCAGACTGTGGATCGCTTTGTCGCCAATAAGCTGATTGAAGTGCGTTTGCTGGAGGGGCCGTTTCGCTTTCTGGAAAGTGTTTGGACGTTCGAGCCGCTCGATGAGGCGCTCTGCCGAGTCCATTTTTCGATTGAATTTGAGTTTCGTAGTATGCTGCTGGATATCGTGGCCAGTCCTGTATTTTCTACAGCCTGTAAATCCATGGTGAAGTCATTTGAACAGCGAGCGCTGGATCTGAAGGGGCAAGCATGCACATAACCGTGGTTTATGCACTACCGCATGAACAGTTTATTGAGGAACTGGATGTGGCCGAAGACACAACTGCTGAAGAAGCGGTCAATATGAGCGGCCTGCCCGAGCAGCATCCCGACATTGATTTGTCGCTCAACAAACTGGGAATTTTTGCCAAGCTAGTGAAAAATGATCAGGTTTTATCCGATGGCGATCGGGTGGAGATTTACCGTTCCTTACCGCGCAAACCCCGCGATGCCCATGCTGTTGATGACAAAAAAGCCCGCATCCGCGCCAAACGGGAGAAGCGAGCAGCAGGTGCAAGCTGAAGATAGTCGACACCGGTTAATGATTGCCTGCCTGGAATCACTGCCTTTTCTGCTGGCTATGAAAATCATTATCCGGCGTCAGCCACGACGAAACCGCTCGTTGATGCTCAGCCTGTCAGCTATTCTGCTTATTATGGCGGCTATGGGCGCAAACTAGACTGGTCGCCATGACTTGGCAGGCCGTATTCCAGAAAAAGGGTTGTTCGCCGGTATCTCCATCCAAATACCGCTGGTTCACCTTTGCGGCCCATGAGCCGGGATAGTCAATAGATCCAGACGTGTTAAGGACTGTTTTTCTATTGGCCTGATGGATGCATCAATGTGATGAACCATCGATTAACCATCCTTCTCTTTATCAATCAAAGTACGCAAGTTTTTCGTGCTGGTGCTGACATGATGCGCCAACATGGCCTGATTATTGCCGAGCAGTGTCCAGATGCTGCTATTGCCACGGCTATCATCACGGCTGCGGTAATTTGATGACGAACTACCATTATAATTGTCATCATTGGACGTATACGGCTCACGATAGCTGTGCAGGCCATAATACAGTGGATAACCGTATCCATAACCATCATGCCCGTAACCACCGTGTTCCTCATGGTGCCCATAGCCAAAGTGGAGATAGCCTCCGGCTTGCACAGGTACGGCTGTAACCATGAATGCGATAACAGAGATAAGTGAAACAGCGGATAGAAGAACCGTGCTGATCTGGCGGAATCGTATATTCATTACACACCTCCATGGTGCATATATTCTTCCCCCTTTTTCACCTCCGTTGGCATGTATCGCCTGATTTTTTTGTCGTACCAGCAAGCTGGTCGTTACAATTGATGACTTCGCGAGAAGTCATCAGAGAGCCCATGAATGGGCGCGCAAATCAACGGCTCCATCATCATTGTTCGGCTTAAAAACGATGACAGATAGTGGGACCACGTGGCATGCTTGCCAGCGTCATGCACACTCCGATGATCTCAACCCCACCATTGATCCCGCAACTGGCTCCGCAATCCTGCCTGAATGCAGATATGGCGGAGCATGCCGATAATGCGTGCAGCCGCTGCCGCGATGTCTGTCCCGCCGGGGCCATTCAGCTATCTGACACTGCCGCGCCGCTGCCGACACTGGATACGACCGCCTGCACCGGTTGCACGGCCTGCGTCAGCATCTGCCCCACCGATGCCATGCGACATGCGGCTGTTCGCCCTGCAGCGCTGGTTCGCCAATGCATGCAATTGACGCAACAGGGAAAAACAGTGATCACTGTGGCCTGTAGCGCCACAAATGATGCCAATCATGACGCAACTGCGGATATCACTATACTCTGTCATGCTGCATGGACGCCCATGCTGCTTGCATCGCTGGCCGCTGAAGGTGTCAAGAAGCTATATCTGGATGGCATTGATCGGTGTGGCGACTGCCCGATGCGATTCGGCGCAGAGATCATGCAGCAGACCGAAAAGGATTACGCCGCCTTAAATCAGGCCCTTGGCATCCACCTCGCCA
>JALUWF010000098.1 GCA_027019785.1 Mariprofundus sp.
AAGAAGCTATATCTGGATGGCATTGATCGGTGTGGCGACTGCCCGATGCGATTCGGCGCAGAGATCATGCAGCAGACCGAAAAGGATTACGCCGCCTTAAATCAGGCCCTTGGCATCCACCTCGCCATTTTACGCAGGCCGCACAAAACCGAAGCTATCGCACCGGCCAGCGATGCCGATGAGCCCGAACGGCGAGCCTTTTTTCGCACGCTGATTCCTTCGCTGGCGCATGGCGCAGCCAGAGCCTCCGAGCAGCTTACGCAGGCGGCGCGACTGGCCGCTAGTCAACAGATTGCAGAGGCTGATGCCAACCCCAAAGCTGCGCAGTCTCTGTTGCCTGTCCGGTTACAACTGTTTCTCAGAGCCTTGCCCAAACTGCAGAGCAATTTCATGCCAATCCCCGCCATGCCATCATTGCCTTTTGGCGCCATCCAGGCCGACGCCCGTTGCACCGCCTGTGGAGAATGCATTGAACAATGCCCCACCCGTGCGCTGCAGTTAAGGGAATTTGGCACCAACAAGATACTTGAATTCAGAGCTGATGCCTGCATAGGATGTAGCCGCTGCATTGATACGTGCCCGGAACAGGCGCTGGAAGCTCTGCCGGGTATTTCGCTGCCGGCCATTTTGACTGGAAAATCCAGACCGCTGGTGATGGTGGCATGTCCCAATCCAACCGATATGAATAAGAGCAGAGACGAAGAGGAATAACTATGGCAGAGAAAATCACCCAGGCAATCCGTTTTAAAAGCCAGAAAAATGGCAAGACCTCCCCGGCAGAGATGCAGGCACTTGCCTTCAGCAAACAGGAACAGAAGACGCGAGGCCTGCAGACGCTGGCTCTGTTCTGGGTGATTGCGACGGTCTGCGTTCTGATTCCTATCGCCCATTTCATTCTGGTGCCGGGCTTTCTGATCGGCGGCGTGGTTGCAGCTAAACGGCGCTGGAACAAGGATAAAGAGGGGCTTGATGCTCGCGGAGCCTGCCCTGCCTGCCATAATAATATTCGCATAGCCCTGGAAAAAAATGCCGAACTGCCGCAATGGCATGACTGCCCGGAATGCGGCGATGCGCTGGAACTGCAAGCTGTCCCGGATGCACCTGACGATCAGGAAAAGAACGTCTAACGCGGCTAAAGGTCATTTGAAGAGAGGAAAGAAATGGCGCACCCTGGAGGGTTCGAACCTCCGACCCTCGGTTTCGAAG
>JALUWF010000099.1 GCA_027019785.1 Mariprofundus sp.
TGCGAACCAACCGCATGGGCAGAAATCCAGGACTGCCACGGATTTTCAGCCACCGCCTTCAGACTCAGGCGCAGGCGGCGAGCCGAAGCATTCACCTCCAGCACAGCCACATCCACCACATCTCCTTCAGTGAGCACCTGCGACGGTTTAACATCGCGCTTCGTCCAGCTCAACTCCGATCGGTGAATCATGCCTTCAATACCGGGCTCCAGCTCCACCACAGCACCGAAATCCAGCAGTCGACGCACAGTGCCTGTCAGGCGCATACCCGGCTCATAGGTGCTGGCCACATTCTCCCACGGATCACTCTGCAATGCCTTAACGGAAACCGAGACTTTACCTGTCTCAGCATTCATTTTAACGATTTCAACGGTGATCTGCTGACCGATCGACAACATCTCCGACGGGTGTTTGATTCTGCGCCAGGAGATATCAGATACGTGCAGCAGCGCATCGACGCCGCCCATATCAACAAAGGCGCCAAAATCAGTCATGCGTTTGACCGTGCCGGAAACCTTGTCTCCAACCCCGTGCTGCTCAAAGAAAACCGCCTTTTGCGCTTCCTGCTCGACAGCCATCGGTCTCTTGCGCGAAACCACAATATTATCCGGCTTGCGGCGCGCTTCCAGAATAGCCACCTTGCAGCTCTGGCCAATCAACCCGGCACTGTCGGCATGGAAGTCGGTATCCGCCTCGGAGCGCGGCATGAATGCATTCAAGCCATTCAGGTTGACTCTGAAACCACCCTTCACTTCGGTAGTGATGCTCGCATCCACAACAGAATTATTAGCCAGGGCGATTTCAATGGCAGTCCATGCAGCATTCTGTTTGGCTGCCAGCACCGACAAGCGCACGCCAGCTGCCCCGCCAACCGATTGCACCAGCGCATCAATTTCATCGCCGATCACAGGAATGTCCATGCCAGCCTGCTCAAATTCAGAACGCGGGATGGAGCCTTCCGCCTTGGCGCCCACGTCGATAATGACCGCATCGTTATTGATGCTGACAACCATGCCCTTGATCATTTCGCCGCGTTTGACGACAGGCTGTTCCTTCAAAGAGGCTTCAAACATCTGTTTGAATGATTCCTCTTCCGGCCCAGACTCTTCAGCTTCTGATTCATCCACTGCCGGGATTTCCGTTACAGGCGTTCCATCAGTCTGTGTCTCCGTTTGAGTGACGAGTTCAGACTGCTCTGTGACTACTGCCGGCTCTTCCTTCACGGTTTGGCCTGCTACTGCGACTTGTTCCTGAACTTTTGATTCTGCGCTTTTTTCAGCTACAGCTTGTGGTGTATGAACAACCTCACCGTCTGCCTGCACTGCATCTACGGATGTATCATCCACAGTGGGTGCATCCACTGCTTGTGCATCGACATCCTGTACGTTTTCGATTTTCTTGGCTTCACTCATTTTACCATCCCGGTCACTCAATTCTGACGAATTGTTATTCAATGTTGTCTCTATTGTTCTGTTAAGGAGATGTTGCATGGATCAGCTTTCTCCGCTCCAGAACGCCAAGCATACGATCCACCACTTCCTCGACTCTTAATGTAGTCGAATCAATCGCAATGGCATCAGCCGCCTGTTTCAGTGGTGCATGCTGACGTTCTCGATCACGTTGGTCACGTATTTTCAGTTCTTCGATAACATCATCCAGGCTGCTATCGCTCTGATGCTTCAGCTGCGCCCAGCGTCTGCGCGCCCGTTCACGCACCGATGCAGTGAGAAAAAACTTGGCCGGCGCATCGGACAACACCACTGTGCCGATATCGCGTCCATCCATAATACAGCCATGCTCGGACAAACGCTGCTGCAGACCCAGCAGTTTTTGACGCACCTTCGGCATGGCCGCCACTTTCGACGCCGCCCCTCCCACCGATTCGCTACGCAGCGAATCGGTGACATTAACGCCATTCAGACTGATGCCATCGACTTTCCAGACAATAGCATCCAGTAAACTATCCACCACGTTGGCCACCGCCGCTTCGTCATCCAGCCCCACGCCGCGATCCAGGGCGACGGAACCGCTCAAACGGTAGAGCAGTCCAGTATCGAGCACCGGCAAAGCGATCTCCTCCGCCAGTATTTTGGCCACCGTTCCCTTACCCGAGCCGGATGGCCCGTCAATGGCAACGGTCAATCCCTGTACGGCAGTCCATTCACTCAAGATGCTCTCCTGACACCTGACCCCTCACGATTCTTCCCACCGCACATTCATGCCGATACGCTGTGCCAGCGCCACAAAATTGGGAAAACTGGTAGCAATAGCGGCGGCATTATGGATACGGATTTCACTATCCGCGCGCTGCGCCGCCACAGCCATGGCCATGGCGATGCGGTGATCGCCATGCGCATCAACATCGATATCGCCTTTCAGCCCGGCCAGCCCACGAATCACCGCGCCATCGGGTTTCTCTTCCATATTAGCACCGGCGGCATGCAATGCGGCAGCCATAGCGGCAATACGGTCAGATTCCTTGACGCGCAATTCTGCCGCATCGTCCAGCACAAACTCACCATCGGCCAGCGCGGCAGCGGCAAACAGCACAGGAAACTCATCAATCGCATCCGGCACATCATTCGAGTCAACATGCATGCCATGCAAGCCGCCAGCCGTAACCCGAATATCGGCCACCGGCTCTTTGCCAACCGTGTTTTCATGGTTTAGGGAAATGCGTGCTCCCATGCCCAGCATGACCCTGCGCCAGCCATCCCGGCGCGGATTGACGCCTATGCTGTTGAA
>JALUWF010000100.1 GCA_027019785.1 Mariprofundus sp.
GCTTCCACAACCCATAGCGGTTGCAACGACCATCAGGAGTAACAGCACATTCCTTATCTTCATATTTATCTCCCTGAACCTATCCTGTACATTTACTTGCTGCTAATGTCTTCATTGATAATTGTAGGCGTGATGAAAATCAATAACTCACTGCGATCATTGCTTTTTAATTTGTGCTTGAACAAGTTACCGATGAACGGAATATTCATTAGGCCTGGTACTCCATTGGTCGTATTGATTGTAGTCTGTGTGTAGATGCCGCCCAAGACAACGGTTTCTCCATTTTTTACCAGTAAAGTGGTCTCGACAGACTTGGTGTCGACAGTGGCTTTCCCAGTTGGACTTTTTACTGGTGTTCCTTTATCAACCTTCAGGGCCATAATGATTCGCTTGTCGGCAGTGATTTGTGGGGTCACTTCTAGTGTTAACGGAATGGGAATTGGCTTCTCTGTATTCGTACCTGTCGTGGTTTGCTGACCAGTACTAGTTGATTGTGAGAAATAAATATTTCTAATTTGTTTGATTACAGCTTTTTTCAGATTACTTGTAAAAACACGGGGGCTGGATACCACTTTGATTTGCCCCTCCTGTTCGGCGGCAGACAGCTCCAGGTTCAGATTCAACGCCTTACTAAATGTTCCCAGAGTATAACCAATAGCGCCACCCGCCCCGGCACCGACTGCCGCACCGAGATCAACCACGTTGCCATTGCCTACGCCACCCGTTAAGCCATGCGTAAACTGGTTGGTGGTATTGCCATTTCTGTCTTTTCCGGACGCATATTTACCGCCCCATTTCACGCCCAGATCGCGCGAGAACGAATCCGATGCTTCAACAATGCGCGCTTCGATGAGCACTTGCTGCGTTGGCTTGTCAATAACAGTGATGAGCCGTTTAATGTTGTTCAGGCGCTCACGTGTATCAGTAATGATCATCGTGTTGCTGCGTTCATCAAGCATGATCGTACCACGCGATGAAAGCAGCTTCATTCCGCCGGATGAGCTACTGCCGCTGTTTTGTCCACCACTCTGGGTGGAGCCTGAAGCACTTCCGTTCGCTATGGATGCAAGGCCTCTGTTGAGCGTACCTCCTTCCAGTGTCGTTTTGACATCATTGACCGATGCATAACCAAGCGTGATGAATTCAGTTTCCAGCGGTGCAATATCTTCGGCACTCTTGTTTGCTTCTTTTCTGGCATCGGCATCCGCTTTCAACACTGCCAACGGGGCAATCCTCATGACATTACCATTTTTCTCCTTGCCGAGCCCCTTGGCAGTGAGGATTAAATCAAGCGCCTGATCCCACGGTACGTCCACCAGCCGCATGGTCAGCAGGCCTTTCACATCATCGGACATGATAATGTTCACATCGCTCATTTCTGCAATCAGCTTCAGCGCATTGCGGATATCAATATCCTTGAAGTTAAAGGTGACTTTCTGGCCGGTATAAACCTTTTCCTGTTTGACCACCTTGTCATCAGCCCGCGCAGCAGCCACCATATCCACCGGCTTCATGGTGACCGTTAACACATTGCCGGTCTGATATGATGTTACCACCGATTTCTCGCGCAGTCGTGCGACGATGCGCACATTTTTGCCGACACCATAGCTGTCGATCTGCTTGACCGGGCCGGGAAAGGCGCGCACATCCTGGGTGCGTTGCTGACCGGCAGCCAGATGCGCATGCTGCACATCCAGTACAATTTTGCCGTTTTCTTCCTGTAAATTAATAATCGGATTGGCGCTGTTGGTGCGCACTACCAGATGCGCGATACGATCATCCGGCTGGAAATCCACCGCCTCGACCACCATGCCACTCCGAGGCGTTTGCGTCTTGATCTTGCCGAAGCGTATCACTGTTTGATTCGGAGTGGCGTCAATCTGGTGTTTGTCAGCCAGGCCAGAACGCAGCGTAACGACCAGTCTCATTCTGCCATCGGCCGATCCAATCGAAACATCGTTCACCCGTTGGGAGGTAAAGGTATAATAATCCTTCGGCAGTTTTGTTTGCCCCCCCCAAAAATCGAGCACCATGTTTTTACCATTGTTGGTGACCAGCGCATCGTGATTCACATCCATGTTGCGGCCACGCAAAATCAACTCGGTCATGCCCCCCTTGTCTTTCACCTGTATATCTTCAAGCACAGCGCCGGCAGCTTTGGCCGTACCTGCCGATTTGCTGTTGAACGTGATCAGCAGATCGGTACCTTTCTCCTCGATGTTATAGGTTGTGCCGGCATCCAGGCCGATCTCGATACGAGCGCCGCTGCTATCGGACTTAGCCACGACACGTTTAACGCCGCCTGCACCTTGTACATGATCAATGTTGCCTGAGAGAGTGACAGCGGGAAAACTGAGTACCAGACGTTTCGGGCTGTCCAGGTTGAATACCTGATATTCAGCCGCAGCATCCATGCCGATCCGCAGACTGCTCTTCCCGGCGCCATCCGATAGCAGCTTCAGGGCGGTAATGCTGGCTGCACCGGCCATCGATGCCTGAGAAAAAATCATGACCAGTGCTGCACATAAGCCCAGCACCAGGCGACCGATCTGTTGTCCTGTAAATCGCTGTTTTATCATCTGTCGTCTCATCTCTGTCTCCCAGCTATTCACCCTGTTCATTTACGCCGACCTGTTTGGCGCCGGCCCTTATGTGCCTTGCCGGCTGCCACCTCAACAAATCTGTATGTCACCGCCTGGCCTGAAACAGATAGCTTGTCGCCGGATTTGTCCTGTTTGAGTGTCATGTTTTTTACATCCACAATGCGCGGCATTTCGCCAACCCGTTTCAGGAAGGTCAAGAGCTGCCGGAAACTGCCGGCGATCTTGAATGTCACCGGCACCTCGGCATAAATCTGTTTGTTGACATCTCTGCCCGGTTTGAAGGTCTTGAACTCCAGTCCCGAGTCCTTACCGGCCCAGGATACATTTTCCAGCAGGTCCGGAATCTGGGACTTTTTGGGCAGCATATTCAACGCCACCTTCAGCTGCTTCTCCAGTCTGGCATACTCCCTCTGCTTGCGGGGCAGATCGTGGGCCAGGCGCTGATTCTTGGCCAGTATGATTTTCTGCATTTTCAGTTGCGACTGTTGCCGCGTCATCTCCTGCTGCAGCGGCATCCAGCCCATATAAAAATAGGTGGCTCCGATCAGAGCAAAGGTGGCCAGCAGAAACAGCAGCTTCTGCCACATCGGCAGCGGTAGCACAGGCCGCAATGATTCATACATGGATGCCTTCACAGACTCGAACATCAGGATCTTCTCCTCTGTTTTGGCGATGTTGCTTTGGCTTTGCCCGGCGTAGCATGATCCACGCGTGCCAGCTTCAGGCTGAAGCGGCGAACCGGTAATCCGTTCACCATCACCCGGCTGATTTCACCGAGTCGCACATTGGTAAATAAAGGCGACTGATCCAGCTTGCGCATAAAGCTGGCTACCGCCTTGTTACTTTCGCCCAGACCGGATAACGAAATATCGCCGCCAGTATCATGAATTTCATCAAGCCAGACATTCTGGGGGATGACGATAGCAATTGCATGCAGGGTTTTCAGAGAACGAAAGCGCCCCTCTTGCAGGCGATCGACAATCTTGAGTTTATGCTCCACATCGGAGCGCAGGTTAGCCAGGTTATCGATCTTGCCAATTTTACTTTTCAGCACCTCATTCTGTTTCTGGGCTGTCATGGTATCTTCTTTAAGACTGGCAAGTTGTAACGAAGCGGCCGTATGCGCGCCCAGCGCCAGCAATGAGGCTACGGTGACAACAGCAAAAAAAGCCGTGACATGCTGCATGATCTGCTGCTGTTGGCGCTCGGCCCGATAGGGGATAAGGTTAATGCGAATCATGTGTCAAAATTCCGTAAGGCCAGGCCGACCGGCACCATCATCATCGGGCCGCTTTGCTCTAGTTGTGCGGTATCAAATTTACGCGGCGGAATATCGATATGGTTGAATGGATTCAACACTGCCGTATCAATACCCAGTCGTTGCTCCAGTTCTGTGGCTATATTCGGTAGCAGTGCGCAGCCGCCGCTCAGATAGAGTTTCCGCACCGGAAAATCAGCACGGCTGGCGGAATAAAAATCGAGTGAACGCACCAGTTCTGAAGTAAGGCCGACATAGAACATCTCCAGTGCATCCGGATCAATCTGATCGGCCTGCTCGATCTTGAGCTGCTCGGCGGCCTGGTAGCTGATGTTATGTGCCTTCTGAATCTCTTCAGTCAGATTGCCGCCGCCATAGAACTGATCGCGCACAAAGGCCATGCGCCCGTCGATCAAAACATTGATATTCATCATATTGGCGCCGATATTGACCAGCGCATTGACTTCGGCATCTTCATCCGGCAGAGCATATTGATCACCCGTGGGCGCTGTATGTTCATCGGTGATCTCGGCTGCATTTTCCAGTGCAAATACGGCGCAATCAATGCATTTGGCATTCAGGCCGGCATCACTAAGCACCAGTTGATAATCTTCCACCACTTCACGTTTGCAGGCCACCAGTACGACATCCATCTTGTCCGGGTCATCGGCGGTCATGCCCTGAATATGGAAGTCCAGAAACACGTCGTCTATATCGTAAGGCACGTACTGATCGGCTTCATATTCGATTTGAGCTTCCAGTTCAAATTCGGAAATCATCGGCATACTAATGGTTTTAATGATCACCGCATTGCCAGCCACCGCCATAGCGGCATTTTTAGTGGAAGGCCTGGCCAATCGCACGGCCTCGGCCAGCGCCTCGGAAACGGCGGCGGAGTCAATAATGGTATTTTCTACAATGGCATCGCGCGGCAACGCTACGCTCGCCATCGAGGCCAGTTGATAACCCGTTCGCGTCCTGGATAGCTCCACCAGCTTGATGCCGGTCGAACTGATATCGATACCCATCACGCCTTCAGACTTGTTTGAAAAAAAAGACACTGACCCTCCACCGCTTAAGCACTACTGGCACAAACCACTGCAACTTACCTTATAAAAAGAGATAATGTCAAGTTGCAGCTATCCGGAATGAGCGCGTTAGTTACAGTTAAACAAGTCTTAAGCAAGTGTCACGCCAATTCCGGCCCATGATTCCGGCAGCGATCACCATATATCAACTGATATGCTCCGGCAGCAGTGAATCGATAAAATCCTCCGCCTCGAACGGCATCAAATCCTCCAGCGTTTCGCCAACGCCGATGTAACGAACCGGCAGCCCGAATGTATGCGACAGTTGCAATACAATACCGCCTTTTCCGGAACCATCGAGCTTGGTCACGATCAAACCGGTTGTGCCGGCCACTTCACGAAATTTTTCAACCTGAACGACTGCGTTCTGGCCGGTGCCGCCATCCACCACCTGCCAGACTTCATGCGGCGCATCCGGGTATGCCTTGGCAATGACGCGGCGCACTTTGGCCAGCTCATTCATCAGTCCACGATCGGTCTGTACGCGACCGGCTGTATCCACAATAATGATATCATAGTTTCGGGCCACGCCCCGCTTCACCGTATCAAAGGCGACAGACGCCGGATCAGCCCCCTCATGCTGGCGCACCATATCAGCGCCGGCGCGATCCACCCAGACCGCCAGTTGTTCAACCGCAGCCGCCCGGAATGTATCGCCTGCACCGACCAGTACGGATTTACCCTGCTGGTGGAACATGGTTGCCAGTTTGCCGATAGTGGTGGTTTTGCCGGTGCCGTTGACACCGACCACCAGCAGCACGAACGGGCCGCTATCAGGCATCTTGAGCGTATTGGCCACGGGAATCATATCCAGCATCGATGTTTTTAATGCCTCGATAGAACTGCCACGCCGTTTGCGGGCCTGCTGCACCAGCGAACCGGACAGCTCGCCTCCGCAATCGGCCATGATCAGGCCATCTTCGATGTTGAGCCACTCTTCTTCCGACAAGGCGTCCACCGAACCGCCCGGCACCATCTGTGCCAGCGTATCCCGGCTACGGCTTAAACCTTTTTTTAATCTTGAGAAAAATGAGGCCATGACTACTCCGACAGGTTGATTGTTCGACCCCCATTCAGGGAAACCGTGTCAGTATGCTGTCATATAAATATGCAACAGACAACGCGGTTGCATTAGGGCCGCAGAAAAAATAAAACATCCAGAAAACGTTTTCCCTAACCATCTAAATTTGTTAGTTTTGTTTTTCTCTGTTTTTCCTCTGTGCTCTCTGTGTCCTCTGTGGTGAGAATCTTTTGATTATATGTTTTTATTTCTTGTACATTTTGCACGAGATATTTTTCGTAAGGGACTAAAAGAAGGATCAAAAGTAAAGGCGTTGGAATGATGGGAAGACACTGCATTGCAGCTCAAAGGTAGTGAGCGCCGGCAGTTTATGGCCAAAGTTGTCAATCTGCTGGGGCGGCCAAATTCAAAGCCTATATGAAATCAGTCAACGAATCGAAATCGGGACAGTGGTTCGGAAAAATGGTTAATAGTTGATGACTTCGTAAGGAGTCATCATGAGCGCCCATGGATGGGCGCGAAAATCAATAGTGTGTAACGCAAGTTGTTGATTTGTAAGGAAAGTTGAAATCGAATTAAAATAAACACGTCACTCCCGAAGTTTTTATCGGGAATCCATAATTTTATAATCAGTGTTCATTCGTGAAATCAGTGGCTGGGTTTTTTTTAATCTTTTATCCGCGAAGTCTGATGCAAAATATACAAGATATTTTACCACAAAGACACAAAGGCACGAAGAAGAAAGAAAAAACAGGAGAGATAAACTTATACAGAATATCCTGATAACGCGGGGAGGTCAAAAAGCGAGCATAGCATTTTACAAGGGCGTCTTTGTGCCTTCGTGCCTTTGTGGTTCAAGTTTGTTAGGGAGCACTCCGGGTTAGATGCGTTGCAGAGCCAGAGCCAGTGCGCGCACTTGTGGCGGAACCAATGCATCATCCTGTTTGTTGAGTATCGCTGTGACAGATTGATCCAGTTTTTTTGCCGATGATATTGTCTCCTCGTTGTTTGCCTCCCCGGAGGTTGCTTCTCGCAGCATTGCGGCCGAAGCGGCCATGGATGCAGGTGCGGCCTGCTGACAGGAGATGCCGGGCGTTTCCCCTAAGCCATCAAGGAAATCAAACACATCTTCGCCGGCATCGTGCAGGGCGACATGCATCTTCATCTCCGCCGACATTTTATCCTCCTTGCCCATGTTCATGCCGCCACTCGCATCCGGCTGCATATTCATCATCTTGTGAATCTTCGCCATCTCCGGCCCGCCCATGGCCCGCCGATCCTGCACGGCAGCGGCGTGAATCAGCATGGTTTTTTCGCCAGTCTCCGCACAGGCGGCATTGGCGGCCATCAGCGCCGATTGTTTGATCATCACGCGAATAGCATCCAGTTGCGATTTCATCCCGTCGTTATGATGAGGATTGGAGCAGGCCGTCGAAAGCAAAGCTAGCATGGCAATCACTACATATTTTTTCATTTCTGTTCTCCCTGTTTCAAAAACGCTCGTATCATGACCTGGGCAGCAGATGAAGACCAGTCCCGCTCTCCGATGATGCGGCCCATGATTGTTCCATCACGGTCAATGAAGTAACTTGTTGGTAATGCCCTGATTTCATAGCGGGTGCGCACGTTGCCGTCGGGGTCGAGAAGAATTGGGAAATCGAGATGCAGTGAATGCGCGAAATCAGTGACGCCGGAGGCATTGCCGCGATTTACATTCACGGCCAGCACCGTCAAACCCTGATTCCGATATTGCTGCCATAATGCTTCAATCTGCGGCATCTCATGCCGGCAGGGCGCACACCAGGTGGCCCAGAATGTCAGTAATACCAGCTTGCCGCGATAATCCGACAGTTTTTTCTGGTCATCATCAGCTGCCGCCAGTGTAAAATCCGGAGCCGGTTTGTGTACGTGCGGCTGTTGCACGCCGAAGGCATCCAGCCTGGAGGACAAGGACTCTGCGTGGACTGGCGTTGTTGCATTCAATATTCCACCCAACAGCAACAGAGCCAGTAGCAGGCAGGGAACAAGTCCCCTCCATGTACTGCCAAATAGCATGCCCGTGTCAGCGCGCATGACTCTTCAGATAGCCTGCTATCTGCCTCCACTCCTCTTTGCTCGGCTCCGGCACGCCGCGTTCTTGCATGCGCTGCCGCATCAGCCCCAGCATGTGTCGCCAGTGTGGCCAGTCCAGACGCTCCGGGTACGGCATGGCATGACAAACGCTGCATTTTTGTGCGAATAGTTTGGCGGCGGCTGAGTCTGCATCCGGAATTTCTGCGCCCCATGCGGGTGTCATAAAAATTAATGCAAATATCAATAGAATTCTCTTCATCATATCCTCCTTAAAATCCCAGATCGCTGATGGCATTGCCAACAGGATAGGTTAAATTGCGAATGCTCTTGCTGGTCGGGATTTCCACATACCAAGTCAACATCACACCGAACTGATCTTTGAGTTGCACGCCGTTCAGACGTTGGAAGACCGGAATTTTGACGCTCAGATCCAGAATATGCAGCGGTGCCGGTTGCCATTGCACGCCAAGTGTCACTGAGGTTTTGACGCCGCCGTAGTTGGCCGGGTTCCAGAGCGGGGTCATCAACGGTGATTTTGGATTGCCATGCACGGCATGGCCGGAAAATCCGCTCACCGCCTCATCGGCCTAACCATGGATACGTCCTTTCCACTCGACATTAACCTGCGCCTGCCACAAAAAACTGTAACTCAGTTGATTCATCAGATAGGCATCTGCCTTGAACAGATCACCCAGTTGATAATTGCGGCTGTTGTCGTACCAACGGGCTGTATAAGTGGTATCCAGCCCCCACCACCAGGGTGATTTTGAGCCCTGATAAAGCAGACCAAATATCGGATCCACCGTACCGGAACCGAGTTGCATGCCATACGGCAATAACTCCAGTCTCCGTACCGCCAATGGATGGGTGGTATTACGCTTGCTGATGGAACCGCTGGGTAGGCTGGCACCGACAAACAGGGATGCCTCGCTGGTTGGGATGAGCGGATCATCGGTATATAGACGATACTTGGTCATCAGCATCGTATCGGCGAAACCATGCGACTTCATGATGTAACTTGATTGACCGGTCATTGTTGTCATTACCTTGTTGAAGGACATGGACATTCGATTATCCTGATACATGCCCATCACACCGGCGAAGAAATCATCGGAAAACGAATAACCAAGCGCGATATTGAGCATGCTCATATTCATGTATTGCTGTACCGCCATAAATTTGCCGGTTGGCTTGCCTGCCATGACCGGCATGCCAAGCAAAGCATTGCCATCCACATTGGATGCTGCACTGCGCAAACCGTTCATGCGCATGAACGACGGCTGAATTTTGAAGCGAAACTCATAATTCTCCGGCACGCCACCACCGGGAATATTCATCGGCATATTGCCGCCGCACTTGGCGCAGCACAGCCCCAAACCGGGACAGACTGCATAAGCATCGGGAATCGACAGTATGATTAAGGCTGCCGCGATGGCCCATAAAGATAGTATTTTTTGTTGCACAGAAACAATCCTCCTGAATAAATTTTCCCGCGTGCCGCAAATGAACGCGCCAGCAATCCGGCTACCTGGCCGGATGACATCAATAATGCGTTGGAAAAATTAACTCTGTTTTGGAGGTGGCGAGGGAGAAACGATGTAGCGTTGAATGAGTGTCGATAGCAATGTCATATCGGCATCGGCGACACTGTGCACAGCATCTGAAGCGGTTAGTGTCAGTGCGTGCGGGGCCAGTTGGTGGGGCATGCCATCGAGATGGGTGTCGATCCGGCAACCGCATTCGATATAACAATCCTGCCCGTCGATTAGCGGCGTTATCGGTTCGATCTGCATGGACAGTTCGTGCATGGCCAAGTTGGACATGGCCATACCCGATGTCTGCATGCCGTCCATCCGGCACGCAACTGCCGAGGCTACCGGTACCGAGCTAATCAGTAGCAGTGAGAGTGCCAGGGTTGCAGCGACGAATTTACGGAAAACATGCATTACAGGCGCATCATTATGCGGCTGCACGATAAATGCAACTATCATTCCTTTGCGGCTTTGCGAGATCAATGATTTTAAGTTTTTGGTGATGGATCGCGCCATATAATGTTGATGAGCAACAGCGCATAAACAGGTGAACTACCTGCCCGTCGGCTCAGAACAGGCCGTCCGCTTTTATGCCGGTTGTGCGCTGAAAGCAGGCGTGGCCTACATCAACAATATGCCGATCTGTTTCGCAAACGCGGCGTTAAACTCGAACGCACCTATCAGCTCAATACCGGCGGCAATACCGATTTCCTTGATCGAACGCATCATCCTATCCGCCATCGAGGCCGGGCTGATGATTTCTATGTGGTGACCGGTTATCATCACAAGCGGGTTGAAGCTTTTCTTGGCCGCTTGAGCAGGCGTCTGGATGTACCCGTTCGCACGATTTTCAATGCACGCTGGCAGGATACGGACAACGGGATTTCAGTATTAAGCGCTGCATGAGCCGTTTCTGCTGTTGATGACAGACCACCTGTTTGATCCTGCTATCGCCCGTGATTTGCTCCATGCCGCCAGTGTTCATGAGGGCCGATTCTGGATTGATGTGGATGATTCGGTCGCCTTCTGGCGCGCTGAAAATGCGTTTCTTGCCCGTTTTCAGCAGCAGCCGGAAGATGTGCCCGGCTGAACGCGCATGACGCGTTGGCAGCAGCAAATATGCTACCGCAAAGAAATCTATTTGATCAATATTGCGCACTAACTATAAAGTCAGAAGATTCTCACCACAGAGTACACAGAGAGCACAGAGGAAAAGCAGAGAAAACCAAAACATAAGATTTTGACCTCCCCTGTGCTCTCTGTGGTGAAGCCTGTTTGGTTCCGGTTATGCCAGGTTAGATTCATACTTGGATCAATCCGGATATACATAAAAAAAGCGGCTCCAGTTGGAGCCGCTTTTTTATACAGAGCCGAGAAACTAATTTAAAGTTTGTCGGCTTCGGAGGCCAGGTAGGAAGCCACACCATCCGCATCGGGAACCATGCCCTTGTCGCCTCGGTTCCAGCCGGCCGGACATACTTCGCCATGCTCTTCGGTGAATTGCAGGGCGTCGATCATGCGCAGCATTTCATCGATATTGCGACCCAATGGCAGGTGATTGACTACCTGATGCATGACAGAGCCTGTTTTATCAATCAGGAACGAGCCACGGAAAGCTACGCCGGCATCGGCGAATTCCACATCATAAGCCTGACAGATTTCATGCTTCACATCAGCCACCAGCGGATAAGCCACTGCGCCGATACCACCGGCATCGACAGCGGTATTGCGCCATGCTGAATGGGTGAACTGGGAATCAATAGAACAACCCACCACCTGCACGCCGCGATCTTCAAACTCCTTGATGCGATGATCAAAGGCAATCAGTTCGGACGGACATACAAAGGTGAAATCCAGTGGATAAAAGAATAATACGACATATTTGTCTTTGTAATCCGACAGTGAAAAATTCTCGTTGATGGAACCGTCTGCCATGACTGCAGCTGCGGTAAATTCGGGGGCCTGTTTGCCAACCAGTACGCTCATAATAAAACTCCTTGGGAAAAATATAAAATAATATACGCGATCAGAAATCGGAGGGTAATGGTAAGCCAATTATTCGGACTGCACCACCCTAGTTTTTTTCCGGCTTATCCTGCGGTGCGGTAAACTCGATAAAAATGTGCTTTGTTTCCGGTGCAACCCGGCTAACATCATCTTCAAGCGAACGGCGAATATCATCCAGTTTATGCATAAAGCGGATGGCGCGGCGAATCTCTTCCTGTGTCATGTCAGCGAATATCGCTTCTTCACGCAATTCGATCTCGGCCATTAGCAAGGTGTCCTCAGGAGAGAGTACAATGCTGTTGACGCGTTGCAGATGCTGCACCTGATCATCGGCCTGCCATAACCGGCTGGCTATCTCGTCCACTTCTTCATTGGCATGATTGAGCAGATATTTACGATTAGTCGCAGCCAGAAAAAAGGCCAGCCCGCCCATCAGCAGACCAATACAGATTGCCGCAATGGAGTCGAACAGCGCCGATCCGGTATAGGCGGCAAGCCCCATGCCAATCAGCGCCAGCAACAGGCCCAGTATGGCGGCAGCATCCTCAATCAGGATGGCCAGGGTGGTCGGATCGCGCGTCTCGGTTAGATATCGCCTGAATGATTTGCCTGCCGCCGCGCACTGCTTTCTGAACTCCATCAACGCAATCAGAAATGAGTAGCCTTCCATGACAAAGGCAAAAGCGATGATGGCAAACGGAATCCATGACAACTCGGGGGCATGATCATGTTGCATCTGCTCCAGTGCATGAGTGATGGTGTAGGCGCAGCCGAGAAAGAAAATTGTCACAGCGGAGATCAGGTTCCAGAAATAACGCTCCTGACCGTAACCAAACTGATGCTCTTCGTCGGCCTGGCGGGCCGAACGTCGCAAACCCAGAAAAAGCAGCCCCTGGTTGGCGGTATCGGCCAGCGAATGCACCGCTTCTGCCAGCAGCGCGCTGGAACCGGAGAGGGAAAAACCGACAAATTTGGCCACTGTCACCATGGCATTGGCGGCAAATGCCGTGATCACCGCTTTGGTTGAACTGTGTGACATAAACTTTCCCCTTTCACTGCCGACAGAATGACTGGACGGCATGAAATTGATGCACTTATTCAAGCTAATGCGCATGGTCTTTTCCAGTTCGTGATGTGAAATGGTATCACGGGGCAGAAAAAAAGCATGCAGGCGCGTTGTTTATTTTATGTTAACGATTAAACTACCAGCATGTGGTCATATCAACATACCGGATTCACCGTCCATCAGCTGCCTGTGCTGCGGGACAATTATATCTACCTGATTGAGTCGCACACAAGCAAGGTTCTGATTGCCGTTGATCCTGCCGAGGCTGTTTCAGTGCGCCAGGCCTGTAAACAGCTGAGTAAACCGTTAACGCATATTTTCAATACGCACCATCACTGGGATCACACAGATGGCAACCTGAGCCTGAAAAAAACATTTGGCTGCCAGATTGTCGGCGCAGCCTGCGATACCGAGCGTATCCCCGGCATAGATATCCGGGTTTCTGAAATTGCGCCACCCACGATTCCGGGCTTGCATGTGGCGGTGCTGGCCGTGCCGGGCCATACCAGCGGCCACATTGCCTATGTGGTCGATGACGCCCTGTTTTGCGGAGACACGCTGTTTGGCGGCGGTTGCGGCAGGTTGTTTGAAGGAACGGCAGGGCAGATGTGGCAGAGTCTGAGTAAAATCGCCACTCTGGATGGTCATGTTAAAATGTACTGTGCCCACGAATATACGCTGGCCAACCTGGCCTTCGCCGCCAGCGTGGATGCGGATAATCGGGTACTGGCTGAACGGATCGTTGCCGACAAGGCGCTCAGGCAGCAGGGATTTCCCACGATACCGTCAACGCTCGACAGCGAAAAAAATACCAACCCGTTTCTGCGACCGCTGAATAGAGAATTCTGCCACAACTATGCAGCTGCGCATGGGGTGCAGAATGAGGCTGGCGTAATATTTGCCGATATCAGGCGGCGAAAAGATCACTTTTGACGCAGAATCAGCGCATGTTTAGAAATAATGGTGTCCAGTTCCGTTACCCTGCTGCTACTGCCGGCATCGAACTGTACGCCGATGCCATCCGCAGTTTTGCGTACAATCTCGCCGCTGAGATGCACCGGATTGGGCGCTGATATAAAAGTCAGAATAAGCTGAATATGCTCGCCCAGTTCAAATTTAGCCGGCGTTATAATAAAAACGCCGCTTGTACTGATATCTCTGGCATGGCCGTAGTGCGAGCCATTGCCTGACTTAAAATTCAGCAGTTCGGTATAGTTCGCTCGCGGCGCCCGACGAATGTCGGGCTTCCAGCCAGCCGTGAGATCAAGCAACTGCCGGCGCTCTGTTTCAGGCAGTTCGCATGCCAGCGCCACGATTTTTTCGATGAGTTCCGGATTGACAGGTTCCATAGCCGACAGTGTAGCATGCGATTGCAACATCTGAACCGACAAATTTATTTCAGCAGCATTGCAGGCTAAAAATAAAGGCCTGCAAAAGCAGGCCTTTAAATCTATACTCTACATTTATTATAAAACGTACTTGGTCAAAATGGGATATCATCATCGACCGGCACATTGCCGAAATCAGGGGTATTGGCAAACGGATCATTGTTGCTTCTCGGCGCAGGGGTGTTGCCGCCCTGGCTGGGGAAGCTGTTGCCGCCGCCAGCGCCGCCTTGTGCGCCGCCGTCCTGCCGACCACCAATCAGATCCAGATTATTGACGCTGGCATCCACCGAGGTGCGTTTGTTGCCTTCATTATCGGTATATTCGCGAACTCTCAATTCGCCGCTTACCGCAACCTGCGTACCCTTGAGCAGATACTGAGGCAACCGTCCTTCAGCCCGTTTGCCAAACAGGGAACAACGAATCCAGTTGGTACCCTTATTGTCGCCAAATCCGTAATCCACGGCCACGGTAAATGAACAGATGGCCATGCCACCCTGTGTAAATCGGGTCTCGCAATCTCTGGCCAGACGCCCGGTAAATGTGTAAACATTCATATCAAACTACTCCCTCATGAACTGCGCTATCAGAACTGCGCTATGCCTGCGTTTGGTTGTATCTATTTGGCAGGCGACGATCATAACCAAACTTGATCCCGTATGGAATCATCAGCTTGAACTAGCCCGGACCATTCATAAATGCTGCCGCGCCCTCGCTTGTTCATTTGTCCGCAACAAATCCCTCGTCAGTCGTCCGTATGCACAGCTACGCACTTCTTCCTCGGAATCTGTTGTAGCCAAATGTCCGGCGCGATCATCACGGCGATTCATGATTAGCGGCTCACCCCGCTTCGCGACTCCCAATCCGAGAGTAACAGAATCAATCATACTGATAGGGGTCGGCTTTAGCCGCGCCAAATAGTGAGTCAAGGCGCGACTGAAGTCGCACTTCGTACGCTCGTAGCGTACTACAATCAGCATGGTGCAAGTCCATGTCGGGGTATGCTATAGACCCCGTAGCCGAAAG
>JALUWF010000101.1 GCA_027019785.1 Mariprofundus sp.
TCGATTGCTGCGGCTGCTGTTCATTACCCCCGATGTGCATCGCATTCACCACTCCATCATCAGAGCTGAAACCAACAGCAATTATGGTTTTAACCTGTCGGTCTGGGATCGTCTGTTCGGCACTTTCAGGGAACAGCCGCAACGCGGCCATGAAGGCATGGTGATCGGACTGGAACACCTGCAATCCGCGCCAACGCATCAACTGGGTTTTATGCTACGCTTACCGTTTGACGGTAATATTGGCCACTACCCGATACTTGCAAGAGAGGAGAAATCTCATGTGTGATGAGCAGGTTAACCGCTGCGAATGCATTGGTAAAACATTCGAGCAACTTAAAGATTTCGAGAATTTTGACGCGGCTCAGGCGGCCACACGCTGCGGCGTCGAATGCGGTGGCTGCGTACCCTATATCAAACTGATGTTCGCCAGCGGCGAAACCGCATTCGATATTGACGATCCGCGACTGACCGGGTTCGAATAAGCATGAATGCCCGAAACAGCCACAATCTCTTGCTCACTCTGGCTGCTTTTGTAATTGTCGTGGCTGGTATGCAGGCCGCCGCCTCGTTGCTGGTGCCTTTTTTGTTGGCCGCCTTTATCGCCATCATCTGCCTGCCGCCATTGAATTGGCTGACCTCCAAACATATTCCGGTCTCGGCCGCCGTGCTGATCATCGCGCTGGCCATCATTGTATCCGGCTTGTTGATCGGTGCTTTTGTCAGCTCGTCGGTGGCGGATTTTTCGCATAACCTGCCAGCCTATCAGACGCGTCTGCAAACCCTGACTGGCAATACCCTGAACTGGCTCGCAGGCTTTGGTATTTCAGTCTCGTCAACATCGGTGCTGGCCGCGCTCGATCCCTCTGCCGCCATGGGCATGGCCGGCAAGTTGCTGGCAGGGCTGGGCAATGCGCTGGCCAATACGTTTCTGATTGTGTTAACTGTGATTTTTCTGCTCATCGAAGCCTCCGCATTGCCACATAAATGGCGTGCGATGGGTCATGATGCGCCGTCCATGCATGGCTTTGAACAGTTCATCAGCAGCGTGGGTTCCTATTTTTCGATCAAGAGCTGGGTCAGTCTGCTCACAGGCCTGTTTATTGCCATCTGGCTGGCTGTGATTGGCGTGGATTATCCGCTGTTGTGGGGGCTGGTGGCGTTTCTGTTTAATTTCGTACCCAATATCGGCTCTATTATTGCCGCCGTGCCCGCCATCCTGCTGGCGCTGGTGCAGCTTGGCGGCGGTGATGCGCTGTTGGCAGGGCTGGGTTATGTGATTGCTAATGTGGTGATGGGCAACGTGGTTGAACCCCGCTTTATGGGCAAGGGTGTTGGTCTCTCCACGCTGGTCGTATTTCTATCTCTTGTGTTCTGGGGCTGGGTACTGGGGCCGGTCGGCATGCTGCTCTCGGTGCCGCTAACCATGATTGTGAAACTGGCACTGGAATCGAACGAACAGATGCGGTGGCTGGCGATCCTGCTTGGCCCGGACGCTCCAAAAAATAGTTAAAAAATGCGCTCTTGCAGAGGGTTTTAAAACATCTTAATCCAATACATCTGCGTTATATCGGTAATAGCCGAATAACATGTAAAATAAATAAATCTCTTGACCCCCCCCCAGCAAGTTATGTACCATGTTGGCGAAGTGATCCTTATTAAAAAAATCAGTGGTTGCGGGCAATATTCAGGCTAATGGATTTCAGTCGTTTGTGGGGGAACATATGGATAAATTGATGGAAAAAATACTGAATGTGTTAATCATTGATGATTCCAGTGATGATGCATTCGCGCTACAACGAGCTGTCAAAAAAGAAGGCTTTGAGGTATATAGCCAGCGTGTCGAATCGGCAGAGCAGCTACAGTCCGCGCTGCAACATCATGTCTGGGATATCATTCTCTGTGATGTGCGCATGCCGGAACTATCGGTGCATGATGCGATTGAAACTATCGATAAATTCAGCCCCACGCCGGTTTCGGTGGTGATTATATCGGGCATGGTGGAGATCGATGAAATCTCCCGTTTTATCCGTGGCGGCGTGCGTGACTTTATTCGCAAGGATGACCTCTCCAAACTGGGCGATGTGTTGCGCCGGGAAATTGGTTATGTAGAAGCGCGGCGCGAACAGGATTCGGAAGACGCTCGCTTTATTGAAGCACAAAAGATGGAAGCTGTGGGCACGCTGGCCGGCGGCGTTGCACACAATTTTAATAATATTCTCACTGCCCTGATGGGCATGCAGTGGAAGTTGAAATCTGAATATGCAGATCATGCCAAGCTGGTTGAGCGCGTTGATAAAATGGATGTGCTGTGTGAACACGCCAGTCAACTGGTGAAGCAGTTGCTGGCACGGCCAATTCATTCTATGACTTAAATCATTGTCAGATAATGGAAAAGAACCGCATCTGGACTAATGTCTGATTTAAGCGCATGCTTCGGCCATGCAGATTAGAGCCGTGCTTATCCGGTTAGCGCCCAAGACATCTACATGTAGGGTTAGTCCATTCCTTTGACAGGAAGAGAATGGGGAAATGAAGGCATCTCATTGAAGAATCCCATGATCATAATACTACCCCTAGTGATTTTGGGCGCTAACCGGATAAGCACGATTAGAGCAGCAAAAATACCTGAGCTTCAATCCATTATCGTCCGGACTGTTGTTTCCAGTGAAGAAGCCAGGTTCGAAGAGTTGATGCAAGCGCATCATTATTTGGGGTTCTTGCCAAAAATAGGC
>JALUWF010000102.1 GCA_027019785.1 Mariprofundus sp.
CCGCTCAGATCTCCGCAAGGAACTAAGGTTACATTGTGATTCAAGTAACTAGACTTGAACTGAACCCGTCTTTTATGGCTTGTGGCCATTATATGACTGAAGTTTGAATACTTTACTAGCTCTGGATTCTCGCTACTTAAGAAGTTAAACGGATTTGCGCTTAGTGCCACCCCTGCTAACTCACTTGGTAGTTGTGGGCTTGCTTGCATCGTTCTATCGGCAAAGCGAAACGAGCTAATAGGAGATATATAAAGATCCTTTTTTAATTCTGTGTTAGTTACGGCCTCGTCGCTAACTGTGAATAGTTCAGATTTAGTGCAACCGTAAACATCTTTAACGTGTGCTAGGTATGTTCCAGGAGTAAGGGCGTTAAATACGTTGCTAGACTCGTAAGAACTAGGCGCTATAACCGTATTGTCCGTTACTTGGTAAACGTTCTCGGAAGATCTTATAAAATTATTCGTGTTTATGGTTACATTCCCCCCGAATCCTGTTTCTAAAACCTCTACAGACGAAAGAACCATTTTAGCAGGAACTAAAGCAGCTATTCTATCCGTTACACTTAGTACGGTTGCGTCTATAATTAGGCTTGTAGCTCCTCTATTAACCTCTAGGTCTAAAGTAGTGTTATTAAAGGTCGCATTATTGTATATTTCTGTGCTACCCTCGTAAATAACCAAAGACTCGACCGTCTGACTAAATAGTAAATTTGGGTAGACCTTATTACACTTATCGGTTGCGTTTTCGTTCCAAGTAATTGTAACTGTTGTAGTACTTCTTTCTGTGGTGGTAGAAAGCGACTGCGTAAGGTTAGAAACCCCCTCAGTTCCTGAATCAAAATGCGTATTTACCGGGTGGGTAATACTTACTGTTGTCTCGTCGTATTCTACGGTGTATATCGGCTCTGGGGTGTTGTAGTCTAAGCTAATTGCGTCCGCGATTGCTTTACATTGTCCTGCTATAGAGGTGGATATACCTACCTTTCCCGAACCATTACGCCCGTCAGCTCTAAAAAGTAGGGTTTTCCCACCTCCTGTAATATCTAGGCTCTCCCCGTTTGCAGGTAGCCCCGTTAGCGTGTATGTTCTAGTTGCTGCCATAAATCGGGGTTAGGTTTACTTTAATTTCATCTTTAATTTTTAGGCTCTCTATGCTTGCTGTGTTTACATTGCCCTCGTTATCAATCCACGAAACAGCATCCAAGTAGTTTTGCTTATCAATACCTCCATTAAGCTGCTCTAGCACCATTTCTGTCAGTACTGCGCTGCCCTCGATCTCGTAAGCGGTATTAATTGGGTTGCCTAGTACGCTTAGTGGTACATCTGAGTCCTCAGAATACTCTACTCCACCAATTAGAGTGGTTCTTAGTTGTACGTTTCCTTTGGTGTTTTGGTAGAGTACAGACTTGCCCGAATAAATAGGCCTTACGTACTCTTGTTTAAAGTTAAAACCGTGTCTTAAAAGGCAGTTAATAGGGCTTAATCGATAGTTCCAAGCCGTATCTGGAGAATAAATACCCCCTACTGCGCTAAAATGCTCTTGCCATTCGTAGATTAAGTACAGATCCCCGCTGAATAAATACGCATCGTGTATAAATACGTCCTTGTCATATCTGGTGTCTTCATCTGGAAACTGTGAGTACTGCTTTCTGTAGCACAATTCAAACTCCGTAGGATCATCCCTAAAGTCGTGCGTGGCTTTATACTCCTTATCTGAGGTAGTAAGTGGAAGCAAGAACTCGTTTAATGTATGGGTAGCTTGAAGCCCGAAAACTTCTTCATTTTCGCCACTTTTTGAGCTACCAATAGCAACTTTACCATACGCTAGGTCTGGGTTATGATTTGTCTTTACATCCGATAGTTTACCAAGGTTTATTTTAACACTACGCCCTCGGAAGTAGCTTATATCCTCTAGCTCAACGATGGTTTTATTACCTTTTATTCTAATTTCATAAGCGCAAGGCTCTTTAGAGTAGATATAATTAAATAAACGCTCAAAAGAAACCGTTGCTAGTGGTGCTATAGTCTCTTCTGCCGTATCCTCATCTACGTATTTAACGTGTCTTGCTGTTTCTCCTGAGTGCAAAACAAGCCCAGACCATTTATTGTCTAAGAAGTCCGATTTAAACTCTACACTAGGGTCTATTATCTCCAATACTCTAGCAAAGGCGTTTTTAAGGCTTATTACATCTATAAAAGTCTCTGTGGCGTTAATAGGATCAAAGGAGCTATCTTCAGTTTGAATTATCTCCGATTTGTTAACGTTTGTCTCAATGTCATCTTCATTGAAGACTAATTCTGTAGCTAACATTAAACAATCTCCTACAGCCACATCTAAAACAGTTGTTCCAGAGTACACAACCGTATCGGAACTACTAAAGGCAACTAACTCTATATCCTCTACAAAGTCGCTTTCTACAATAGAAACCCCTGATAGGTTGTATCTTTTAATTACTAGCTTAGTGCTTATTGCGTTTTCGTGGAAAAACTCAACATCATAATTAATATCTAGTGTTAATGTCTTTGGTCTGTCTGCGTTAAAGTGAAAAAAGTTAGCAGCACTTAAATCCTCTACGGGAGGCGCAGGAATACGCTGAACAAATGAATCTAAAACACTCTGAGTATTATCGTCGCTAATCGGATCTGCTGTCATCTTAGCCGTGAAATATCCGAAGCTACCCGGAACGGCTGAAATGCTTATATTTTGTTCTAGGAATGATTCTCTAAGCTC
>JALUWF010000103.1 GCA_027019785.1 Mariprofundus sp.
GATCATACTAAGCATTACGTGATCTTGAGGATGTGCATAGCTTCTCTCTCCCTGAAAGTCACTATAAAGGTCAAAAGAAAAGAAGCATAAAGCGCCTGGCTCACCCCGTCGATGAGCCCGTAGATGTTCCGGCAGAAGCCGGCGATGTATGCGGCTTGCATCTGGTGCAGATAAGGAGTGATCATGAGGTTCGTATCTGGAATGAAATGATGAGCCGTGAACACCCACGAGGTGCTGGCATCATGGTCGGCGCGCAGTTACGTTACCTGATAGGTTCTTCTCACGGGTGGTTGGGTGGATTTGGTTTTGGCGCATCGGTGCTGAACCTCAAGGATCGTGACCAATGGATTGGCTGGGATGCCGCCACCAAACAGCAACACCGGCTTCGTGTTGTTAATATGAGTCGTTCTTTGATTCGTCCCTCAGTCAGGTGCCACAATTTGGCTTCTCTATGCATGGGTAATGCATTACGTCAGGTGGCTGCGGATTTTGAAACACTCTATGGCTATCGCCCATGGCTTCTGGAGAGCTTTATTGATACGGAGCACCACAAGGGCACCTGCTATGAAGCATCGAACTGGATCAAGGTAGGCGTAACACAGGGGCGTGGCCGCAATGATGTTCACTCCAAAAAACAGGAGTCGATCAAGTCCATCTACCTCTATCCTCTTACAAAAAACTTTCGCAATCATATGGGTGTTGATGATCTGGAGTCGCCTAAACAATTGGATATTGGCGATGGAATCGACAATAATGTTTGGGCGCAAAACGAGTTTGGCGGCGCCGCACTTGGCGATGCACGGTTAAGCAAGCGTTTGGTGGAAGCAGCCAACATTCAGGCGGCAAGCCCGATGCGCTCCTTTTGCGGCGCTGCAGCAGGAGAAAAATCTATTGTAAAGGGTTATTATCGGATGATCGAGCAACCGGATGATTCAGATGTCAGTATGGATGCAATTCTGGCACCTCACCGTGAGCGTACGATTCAACGAATGAGAGGGCAGAAGAAGGTACTCTGTATTCAGGACGGAACGGATATAAATTATAATTCGCTGGCGCAGTGTGAAGGCTTGGGCGTCATCGGTAAAAACCAGACCGATGCCTCCAGCAAGGGGCTACACATGCACTCCACTTTCACGGTGAATACGGATGGGATTCCTCTTGGTGTTCTGGATGTTGAATGTACTGCACGACAACCGAAAACCGAACATTCCTCTCTCGAGAGAAAGAAAACTCACAGTTGGCTTCAAGCCACCCGAAACAACAATAAGTTGGCCAAGCTACTACCCGATACCCATCAAATTGTTACCATGGACAGAGAAGCTGATTTTTTCGAGCTCTTCGAAGATCCGCGCCATTCCCGTGTTGACCTGTTGGTGAGAGCAAAACACAATCGAAAAACAGATGGTGATCTCAAGTTGTTTGATTCTATCAGGAAAAGCCCGGTTCAAGGTCAGTTGAGCATCACCGTTCCAAGACAAAGTTCCCGACCCAAGCTGTCCAAACAAAAGGCGCGGTCTAAACGCGAAAAGCGCCAGACTGTCGTCGATTTGCGCTATCATTCCATCAAAATGCAAGCACCAGGAACAAAAGAACACAAGGACAAAGAGCCCATTCAACTGTGGATGGTGCATATTCGAGAAGTAGCTCCTCCAGCAAATGAAAAAGGCGTTGAGTGGTTTCTTTTGGCAACCTGGCCCATCACCTCCAATGAGGATGCACAAGAGTGTGTGCGTTGGTACAGCTTACGTTGGAGAATCGAGGATTTCCACCGCGTACTGAAAAGTGGTTGTAAAATAGAAAAGCTTGCCTACAAAACAGCCGAGCGCCTGAAACGTGGCATTGCGATTAACATCGTCATTGCATGGAGAATCATGCTGATGACGCTACTGGGCAGAGAGTGCCCCGAACTCCCTGCTCAAGTTTTATTCTCAGACTTGGAGATCAAGGTTTTGGAAGCTTATGCCATTAAAAAAAGAGTTCCTCCCCCTGACGCTTGGTCGTGGTTGTCAAATCATTGCATCCATGAGCGGCCACCTTGGAAGAAAGCATGACCTCCCTCCTGGCCATCAAGTAATATGGCAAGGTTACCACTGCCTTCAAAAGATGTGTGAAGGCTTCGCATTGGCCGAAATCTCTTATGGATGCAGAAGTTGTGGGTAAAGGGCAGGGCTAGGCTCCATCTATACGGACACCACAGGTAATGATTTCATTTCTGATGAGACTATCCTATAGTTTGCTGTAGAAAACTGCTATATTTTGTTCGCTTCAAACAAGGGAAAGTATGCACATACAAGGGAATATAATGATGTGGTGTCATGCAAAATAAACCTCAGTTCCGATATGACGATGGACAGACCGGGCCATCTGCGTTCGCGGGTTCAGGGCGCGCTAATGTGCATGCTATTCCAACATATGCATCTGCAAGCAGTCCATTAGATCAATCCATTGAAGCGGCCGCGCATGCACTGTTGGAACTTCAGCATGCAGAGGGTTATTGGTCATTCCACCTGGAAGCCGATTGCACGATCTCCGCCGAATACATTCTGATGATGCATCATATGGATGAGATTGATGATGTCCTGGAAGCTAAAATTGCCACCTATATTCGGGCCCGACAGTTAAATGATGGCGGTTGGCCGCTTTATTTTGATGGTCACATGGATCTGAGTTGTTCTGTGAAAGCGTATTATGCCCTTAAACTGGCCGGAGATGATCCGGATGCGCCACATATGCAACGTGCGCGCACCGTCATTCTGGAACAGGGCGGTGCAGCCATGTGCAATGTCTTCACCCGCATCATGCTGGCTCAGTTCGGTCAAATTCCCTGGCAGGCTGTCCCCTATATGCCGGTGGAAATCATGCTGCTGCCACGCTGGTTTCCGTTTCACCTGAGCAAAGTGTCATACTGGTCGCGCACGGTCATGGTGCCTTTGCTGGTTCTGTGCACCTTGAAACGTAGCAGTCGCAACCCGCATCAGGTTCATATTCACGAACTGCTGCTCGAATTACCCAAAAAACGACATCACTATTTCCCTGTTCGCTCAGGTCTGAATCGCCTGTTTCTCTCTTTTGAATTCCTGACCAGCCTGACTGATCCATTTATTCCTGACCGGATTCGCCAACGCGCACTAAAGAAAGCGGGAGCCTGGATGATTGAACGACTCAATGGCGATGGCGGTCTGGGTGCTATATTTCCAGCCATGATTAATGCCTACGAAGCACTCGATGCATTGGGCTACAATGCCGACCACCCGTATCGACAGTCTGCAAAAAAAGCCTTGCAGGATTTGCTTGTCGTAAAAGAAAGCGAAGCATTTTGCCAACCCTGCAATTCACCCGTCTGGGATACTGCACTGGCAACGTTGGCGCTACAGGAAACCGAGTCTACGCAACACAGCCACATGGATTCCGACGAGTCTACTATGGCGGCAACCCGCAAAGCACTGGACTGGCTGAAGGAGCAGCAACTGCTGGATGAGCCGGGCGACTGGCGCGAGCATCGTCCCGACTTGTCAGGTGGAGGATGGGCATTTCAGTTCAGCAACAGCCATTATCCCGATCTGGACGATACCAGCGCGGTAGCCTGGCCCATGTGTCGGGCTGATAAGCGGGCCCAAACCAATCGTTACCAACTCTCAATTCAGCGCGCCGCCAACTGGATTCGTGGCATGCAATCGGGCAACGGTGGTTTTGCCTCATTTGATGTCGATAATACATACGAATACCTTAATGAGATTCCCTTTGCCGATCATGGCGCCCTGCTGGATCCACCCAGCAGCGATGTCAGTGCCCGTTGTGCGATGCTGCTGGCCTGCATGGCCAATAATGATCCGGCTTTCCAGACTTCGCTGGATAACTGCATCGCCTATTTGCGCAACGAGCAGGAGGTGAACGGATCATGGTTTGGTCGTTGGGGCACTAATTATATTTATGGCACCTGGTCCGTGCTGGTGGCGCTGGAGAAAGTGGGTATTGCGCCACATGACCCGATGATTCGCCGCGCCGCCGACTGGTTGAAATCGGTGCAACGCGATGATGGCGGCTGGGGTGAGGATCACGATACCTACTGCGATGCAGGCAAAGCAGGCAGGGGAAATGCCAGCACCAGCTTCCAGACCGCATGGGCCTTATTGGGATTGATAGCGGCCGGTGAAACAGCATCTGTAACAGTAGAACGCGGTATTGCCTATTTACAGGCTGCACAGCAAGCCAATGGCTTGTGGCACGACGATGCATTCACTGCACCCGGTTTTCCGCGCGTCTTTTATCTGAAATACCACGGCTATGATAAATATTTCCCGCTATGGGCGCTGGCCCGATACCGCAAACTGCGTCACCTGCAAAGCGAGTGAAGCAGCTCGGCATCATTGCCGCGCTTCCTGCGGAGGCGAGATGCCTCGCAGGGAAAGCCGATAAAACAGACGCGACCCTTTCATCTCCATATCAGCTTTCAAACCACGTATGCCTGATGGTTGCCGGCATTGGGCCTGAGCAGGCAAGCAATGCGGCCGCAGCACTGATTCAACAAGGGGTTGATGCTCTGCTCAGTTGGGGCTGCGCCGGTGCAATATCCGCAGATGTACAGCCCGGCGCCTTGATGCTGCCGCAAACCGTCCTGTCTCAAACCGCCCAGACTCAAACCATTTCGCCACAAAGCACCAAACCCCGGGCATCGGATACACTGCATACAGACAGTGCATGGCGCACCCACCTTTCCGGTCTGCTTTCGGATTCCTGCCAACCTGTCACAGGCGCATTGATCAGCAGCAACGATATCATCACAGAACCGGCGCAGAAACAGGCTTTATGTCAATTTAGCGGCGCTGTGGCAGTGGATATGGAAAGCGCCACCATCGCCAAGGCTGCACAAGATGCGGATATTCCCTTCATGGCGATTCGTGCCATTGCCGATGCCGTAGATACAAGTATCCCTGCCTATATCAGCAGGGGCATGGATATCTACGGCAATATCAATCCCGCCAGCATGCTCGGCTTACTGCTGACGCATCCTGCCTCATGGCTCCATCTAATGCGTCTGGGACGGCAGTTCAGCGATGCCAAAGCCACCTTGTCTCTCGTCAGCGAAACACTAGGGATAGATGGCCTCTTACCCCCGAACCTGTCTGACTGATGCAATCAGCCACGTCAGGGCAAGATAAACGTCCGTCACCCCGGAATGGATCGTTGAACAGGTTGCTGAGCTGCTGGGTTGGCGCGGCATGCAAAAAAACGTACTGGGTGCTGGTGGGTGCTATCCTCCTTAGCGGCGGGGCATTTCAATACGCCGTGCATCACCTGGGCTTTAACACCAATACCAATGATATGTTGTCCGCCGATTTACCGTTCCGGCAAACCTATCGCCAGTTTGAACAGGGATTCCCGCAATACACCCACAATATTCTGGTCGTTATTGATGCCGGTTCACCAGAGCAAGCGCGCTATGCGGCCAAACGACTGGCAAAGCGCCTGAAAAAACAAACATCATTATTTTCATCCGTCTATCTGCCGCGTGCCAATGCATTCATGGAACGCCACGCTCTGCTTTATCAGAGCATGGACAAGCTGGAACTAACCGCCAGCGATCTGGCGACCATGCAACCATTTCTGGGCCGACTGACTAATGATCTGAGCTTACGCGGTCTGTTTGTCCTGCTCAAGGATGCGCTTGAGGCAGAAGATACCCCGGATTCAGTAGATATTACCCCTGTAGTGAAGCCTGTTACGGCAGCCATTCGCGCCGTGATGAAACATCAGCATGCGCCATTATCATGGCAGGAATTGATGCAGCGAGACAGTTCAAAGGATGGCTCGAACCATATGTCGGAGGATACGGCCCAACAACGCCAGCAATTCATCCTGCTACAGCCACACATGGATTTCAGTCACTTTCTGGCAGCCGCACCGGCCATAAAGGCTGTGAGAAGCGCTGCCACCGCCCTGCATCTGGATGCCACGCACGGCATTCGCGTGCGCCTGACTGGCAGTGCGGCTCTTGGTAATGATGAACTGGTCAGCATCAGCACAGGCGCTGGCACAGTAGCCATGCTTGCCTTGATACTGGTGACTGTATTACTGACCATCGGCCTCGGCTCATTTCGCTTTGTTATCGCCACCTTGCTGTGCTTGATGGTCGGCCTGTTGCTCACGGCCGCCTTTGCGGCGCTGACTATCGGCCATCTGAATCTGATTTCAGTGGCCTTTGCCGTATTGTATATTGGCCTCGGCGTAGATTACGCCATCCACTTGTGCCTGCGCTGCCGGGAGATCGAACGTATGGGGGGGATGGCAACCCCACCCGCACTCCGGCAAGCGGCACAGGATGTTGGCGCATCATTGCTATTATGCGCAGTCACTACAGCGGTCGGTTTTTACTGTTTTGTGCCCACCGATTACACCGGCGTCTCAGAGCTCGGCATCATATCAGGCAGTGGTATGTTCATCAGTCTGATGGTCACACTGACGCTGTTGCCCGCCATCCTGTGCGCCTGGAACAAGATGTTACCCACTCAACATAAACCGGAGGTGACTGATACCGGGACGATTTCCTGGCATTTCCCGGCTGTACTTTCACCCGATGCGCGCACAGTTCGTATCATGACAATGATAGCCGCACTGACCGCCGCACTATGGTTGCCACAGGTGCGCTTCGACTATAATCCGATGAATTTACGTAATCAGGCCAGTGAATCCATTACAACTTACAAGGAATTGGTGGCCAATCATCATATTTCACCCTCCAGCATTATGGTGCTGACTCCCGATGCAGCACAGGTGCACGCCATTCAGCAACGCCTGGATCGACTGGATTCGGTGGATAAAACCATCTCCCTGTTTAATTTCATACCCGCAGACCAGGATGAGAAACTTGCCATTATTGATGATATGTCGCTATTGCTCGGTTTTGAACCGGAAACAAGTCATCTGGAAAAGGTCAGTGTTTCAGACCAACGGGCTGCCATCAATCAGCTGCTTGCTGCGCTGAATACCTACATCACTGATACCGCTCAGAGCCGAGTCGATAGCGGAGTATTTCAGGCACTGCAGCAGACATTGCAATCATTTTCGCGCATGCTTTCCAGTCAACCCGAGGAAACACAACAGACGATCTTGATGGCGTTGGATTCAGATTTACTGGGCACATTGCCTGCCACCCTCGATTTATTGCAAACCACGCTTGCGGCAACACCAATAAGCATGCAAAGCATCCCTGCCAGACTAAGCCAGCGCTGGCTCAGCGATAGCGGCCTTTATCGCATTGAAGTCGTGCCAAAAGACGACATCGGTGACATTGACAAGCTGCGCCGTTTTGTCAGTCAGGTGCAGACGATTGCACCGAATGCGACTGGCGCACCGGTGTTTATTCTGGCTGCAGGGGATGCAGTCATCAGGGCATTCATCCAGGCATTTGCGATTGCACTGGTGCTGATTTTTCTGCTATTGCTACTGCTTCTGCGCAGCCTGCCCGATACACTGCTAATTCTTCTGCCCTTGTTGCTGGCTGCGCTATTCACTGCCGCCGGAGCCGTAATCCTTGATATCCCTTTCAATTTTGCCAATGTGATTGCGCTGCCGCTGTTGCTCGGCATTGGCGTGGATAATGGCATTCACATGGTGCAGCGTTTCCGCCATATGCAGCCCGACTCACAAGCAAATCATCAACCAACAGACTCTCACCAACTGTTGCACTCCAGTACTTCAAAGGCCGTGGTGCTAAGTGCGCTGACCACGATTTGCAGTTTCGGCGCACTGTCCTTTTCCCCACATCAGGGTACGGCGGATATGGGGCAGTTACTCACGCTCGGCGTGATCATTATTCTCATTTGCACGCTCGCCGTACTGCCGGCCTTTTTGCAATGGCAACCTGCACGAAACGATTCTAAAACTGGAACTAATTCATGACAACGCTGGTGACCGGCGCATCCGGTTTTGTCGGTTCTGCACTTGTCCGCCACTTGTTGCAGACCGGACATCAGGTGCGCGTACTGCTAAGGGCTAGCAGCCCACACGATAATATTTCTGATTTACCGGTAGAGATAGTCAGCGGCGATTTAACGGATATGCCCTCGCTACAACGCGCCGTGTCCGGCTGTTCATCCCTGTTCCATGCCGCCGCCGATTATCGTTTATGGACGCGTAATCCCGATGCCATGTACAGAGCCAATGTGGATGGCAGCCGCAATATCATGCTGGCCGCTGCCGAAGCGGGCGTCTCGCGCATCGTCTATACCAGCAGCGTCGCCACACTGGGGCACCATGACGACGACACACCTGCCGATGAAAGCACACCCTCAAGGTTGGAAGATATGATCGGCCATTATAAACGCTCTAAATTTCTTGCCGAGGCCGCTGTCCGCCAACTGGTTTCAGAACAGGGTTTGCCTGCAGTGATCGTCAATCCCGCCGGACCGATCGGCCCGCGTGATATCAAACCAACGCCGACCGGCCAGATGGTGCTCGATACCATGCTCGGACGCATGCCGGGTTATATCAATACCGGCCTGAATATTGTCCATGTCGATGATGTGGCTGAAGGGCATATGCTGGCTTTTGATCGCGGCATAGCGGGTGAACGCTATATTTTGGGCGGCAAAAATCTGCCGCTCAAAGAGATACTCACACGCGTCGCCGAACTGTCCGGTCGCAAACCACCGCGCATTCGCATGCCGTACTATGGCGTATTGCCACTGGCCTGGTTGAGTGAGGTTGTGGCATCAATCACAGGCGCCGACCAACCGCTGATTGCTGTAGATGGCGTGCGCATGACCCGCAAACACATGTATTTCTCATCCGACAAAGCCCGCCTCGAACTGGGCTATGCTCCACGCCCGGCACAAGAGGCATTAGAAGATGCCGTTTTATGGTTCCGGCAACATGGTTATTGCAAATAAGTCGCATGCCGATGCGCCGTTGTATATGCCTCATTCACGGGTGTAATGCGTAGCCAATGATTTGGACTGACACGATATGATAATGAAAACAGGTACGTTTATTAGCCTCATGACCGGCTTTGCCTGCTTGATCGCCCTACTCATATGGCAAGGCATCGGTGAAGTCGCAGGCATACTGGCAACAGCAGGCTGGGGCTTGCTTGTGATTACCGCTTTCCACCTCATCCCCATGCTGAGCAGCAGCATGTGCTGGCGCATTCTCTTACCCGTCCAACATCAGTTGCCACTGCCCCGCCTGTTGGTGGCGCGCTGGATCGGCGAATCGGTCAACAGTATGTTACCGGTAGCCCAGATTGGCGGCGAATTCGCCAAAGCCCGCTGGATCATGCGACACGGTATTCCCGGTGGTGCAGCCGGTTCGAGTGTTGTGGTGGAGGTGACCATTTCACTGCTCACCCAGATTGTTTTTACGATTATCGGTTTGGCGGCGTTACTGTTCTATCTTGAGTTAAACAGCAGTCTGGTTATTGAAATTGCTATAGGTACAAGCGTGATGGTGGCGCTACTGATTGCGTTCTACACCAGCCAGCGTCAACAGATGTTTGGAAAATCAGCATCACTGCTGGAGAAAATAGCCGGAGGCAAACAATGGCTATCTATATCCGGCGGCGCGGCAACACTGGATCAGGCGATTATAGAAATCTACCGTCATAAAAAAGTATTGGCCGCAGCTTCCACATGGCGCTTATGTAGCTGGGTGATTGGCACAGGCGAAGTCTGGCTGATCATGTATTTCCTCGAGCAACCGGTCAGCTTACCGGAGGCGTTGCTGCTCGAAAGTCTTGGACAGGCCATCCGTGCCGCCGGTTTTCTGATCCCCGCTTCGCTGGGTATTCAGGAAGGTGGTTTCCTGCTGCTGGGCGCCGTGCTCGGCATTCCGCCACAAACAGCACTGGCATTGTCACTGGCTAAACGTGTAAGAGAACTGACCCTCGGGCTACCCGGCCTGATCACCTGGCAACTGCTTACAGGGCAACGACTATGGAAACGGCATCAGACGGAACAGATAACGGAGCCGAACCTGTGACGCCAATGCAGAAAACGCGTTTCCTGACCCATGCATCCAAACGGCTGTTCGATGACAAGGCGTTGTACGCCCAGCTTGTTATTACACGCAACTGCAATCTCAGCTGCACTTATTGCAACGAATACACCACAGGTGCACCGCATCTTCCGACTGATACCCTGATTCAGCGCATTGATAAACTGGATGAACTGGGCGTGCTGATCTATGATATTCTTGGCGGCGAACCGCTGATGCACCCCGCCCTGCCTGATCTGGTGGCACATATCAAAGCCAAACAAGGCGGTGCCAATCTGGTGACGGTGATCAGCAATGGCTTTCTGCTTACTGCCGGAATGATCAGTGCGCTTAATACTGCCGGGCTGGATCTGATGCAGATCAGTGTCGATTCTGTGCATCCCGGCGTTCAGTCGATGAAATCCTTAAAGAGCCTGCTTCCCAAGTTGCGCATGCTGGCCGAACAGGCGCAATTCACAGTAAAGGTGCAAACAGTATTAACGCCGGAAACAGCGGCTGAATATCATGCGTTTCGAGAACTGCTGGCCGACTTGCCGTTTGAATTCAGCTTTTCCTTTTTGCATGAAGCCGGTGGAAAAATCGCTATCAGTGGAAAAACATATCTGGAACTGTTTGATTACGAACAATTATGGGGCGGCATGAAGCTCTACGAAGAACATGCACGCGCTCTGCTCGCCGGTGATTTCAGTAAGCCGTGGCAATGTCTCGGCGGTTCCAAATTTCTCTACATTCACACCAATGGCCATATTCAATGGTGCAGCCAGCAAACCGGTGCCGATCTGCCGCTGGCTGATGCCACCCCGAAAGATCTGGCCGCATCGCACTGCCACAAACCCTGCGAAGCCGGTTGCGCCGTCGGCTGTTCCCGCCTGATCTCTCATGCCCTCGGCGAACCGCTCAAAAGCATCACAACAGGTTTAAGCACCCTCGCCGGTATTCATCCACCAGGAAAGCGTTGATCCGGCTATGAAAAAATCGTTTACAATTTCCCTGATCGCGATGTATGCCGTACTATGGGTTGTGCCATCAACATGGGGCATGACGGATGATCATGCTGGTCATGCCACGAAGCAAACCAACTATCGAACAGAACTGCTGTCGATCCGGCACGCATGGGCGCAAATTAAATACCACAAGCCCAAGGCTGAACGCCGGCATGCATTTGCATCATTGCTGCATCAATCTGAAGCATTGAATCATATCTATCCCGATCAAGCCGAGGCTATGGCATGGTCGGCAGTGATTCTGTATCACTATGCAGGAGAAGTAGGGGGGCTTAAGGCGCTCGGCATGGTCAAGCAGTCTTATCATATATTACTCCGGGCAGAAGCCATCAACCCGAAAGCAGCAAATGGATTGATCTACACTGCCTTGGGGCAGCTCTATTATAGAGTGCCAGGCTGGCCTGTTGCCTTTGGCAATGATACCAAAGCGAAAAGCTATTTACGCAAAGCGCTTGAACTCAATCCCGATGGTCTGGATGCCAATTATTTTATGGGTGATTATCTGTTACGAAAGAAACGCTATCGTCAGGCAGCGGAGCACCTTCAGCGAGCCATTCAAGCACCTCCCAGAAAACAGTTTTCGATCGCAGATGCCGGGCGCAAAGCCGATGCGCTGGCATTACTCCAACAGGTTGAACATAAAATTTAACCCAGGATTGGCTTCACCCCTCCGGGTCTGTCGCGAAGCATAATATTGATGAGTAATAATGCGTAAACCGGAGCGCCGATGGCGGTCATGATTAAAAACCAGTGGGTGTGATTCCATAGCGCAAGCACCAGCACCAGATAAATAAAGTCCCGGCGCGACAATATATCGGCAATGCGCACAACAGCAGACTTCTGTTTGGATGTTGAGACTGATGTGTACAACGGCCCACCCTTTTTCTCTCTGTGCATGGTATGCATATAAACCAGACTGGCCGATATGGCAGTACCGCCAACCGCCAGCACTGCACACAGCCACGGCCACGGCCAGAAGGAATCTGGCGACGCCGCAGCCCAGCCGATTCCCATGGCTGTAAATATGGCGATATGCACCATATTATCCGACCAGAAATCGAGGATACCACCCAATCGGCTTTCCATGAATTTGAGCCGTGCCAGCTCGCCATCGCAGCCATCCAGAATAGAGTGCGCCAGAAAAAACAGTGCCCCCAGTATCTGCATGCCGTGTGCGGGGGACAGGAAGCATGCCGCGCCAATCAGGCCGAGGGCCATGCTGACCCAGGTCATATGATTCGGCGTTACGCGAGTGTGCATCAATCGCCGAGTCACCGCTAATGATACCTTGCGATTGATATGCAGGGCCATCCAGCCTTCAGTGGCTTTGACCAGCCCCGACAACAGCTTCTTTTCCGCGAGCTGGCAGTCTTCGGTGCTACGAATGGAAATGCCGACATGTTCATGAGCCAACTTTAGTGATGGCGTATGTTCGGCCGATTCGGTTAAGGCATTCACCAAATCTTCGAAACAACGCGCCTGCGCCAGATATTGCAGCAGCGCAGAGTGGTGCTTTACGCCAAGCAATATGGCTTGCCTGTCTTCCCACAACAATGCCTCATCCGGTTTGACCTGTGTTTCGTCCAGATGCATAAAGAAATCGCGATCCGGCAAACAATTCGGTGCCAACAGCAGAATCGAGCCATGATATGCCTGCAAATCCAGCTCGGTGCTTCCCGATAGTCGGGTGCTGGTTCCCGCCAGGGTTGCCCCGAACATTGCGGCCTCGATATCGGATACTACGCTCACATGACTCAAGTCAACTTTATCTGCCATCAATATCACGCGGCGAATCAGGGCAAGCCCTGCGATATCAATTAAACAGGATGACAACTCATGCTGTTTATCCAGGACAGGAATCAGAATCATGGTGTGGGGAAGCTTGTCCGCTTTTTGCATGAACTGAGGCTGCAAACTGCTATGCCAGCTGTCAAAACAAATTTCTGTCACAGCGGTGAATCAGACCATTACAATGTCTACGGTAATATTTATGTTCGCCAAACTACAAACCTGTCGTAACTTTAACCCCGTATATCACAGTCAGGGAGAACATAACACGTGAAACCCATTAAAATTGTCATTGCCGGCATTGGCAATTGTGCCAGCTCCCTGATTCAGGGCATTCATTATTATCGCGATAAAGATCCGGAGGACGCCATCGGCCTGATGCACTGGGAGATCGGCGGTTTTACGCCCTCTGACATCAAAGTGGTTGCCGCTTTTGATGTCGATCAACGCAAAGTTGGTCAGGATGTGCACACGGCCATCTTCGCCAAACCCAATTGCACGACTGTATTCTGCTCCGATATTCCACCATCAGGCGTCACCGTGCGCATGGGCAGGGTTCTGGATGGCATTGCCGAGCACATGGTCGATTATGATGATGACGCCACATTCATGGTCGCCGAAACCCCCGAACCGGATGAGGCTGCGGTCGTGGCAGCCATCAAAACCTCCGGTGCGGAGGTGTTGGTCAATTACTTACCTGTCGGCTCGGAACAGGCGGTGCGCTTTTATGCCGGTTGCGCCCTGAAAGCAGGCGTCGCCTACATCAATAATATGCCGGTATTCATTGCCAGCACGCCCGAATGGGCACAACGATTCGCCGATAAAAATCTCCCCATTATCGGCGACGACATCAAATCGCAACTGGGCGCCACCATCACCCACCGTATGTTGACGGATTTATTCAGAAAACGCGGCGTTAAACTGGAACGCACCTACCAGCTCAATACCGGCGGTAATACCGATTTTCTGAACATGCTCAGTCGTAAACGCCTGGCATCAAAAAAAATATCCAAAACCGAGGCCGTGCAATCGGTGACGGAAACCCGCTTACAGGATAAAAACATCCACATCGGTCCCAGCGATTATGTACCCTGGCAAAAAGACAACAAAGTCTGTTTCCTGCGTATGGAGGGGAAACTCTTTGGCGATGTTCCCATGCATATTGAAATGCGCTTATCCGTGGAAGATTCTCCCAATTCCGCCGGTGTCGCCATTGATGCCATTCGTTGCGCCAAGCTGGCGCTGGATCGTGGTATCGGCGGCATTCTCGAAGCACCATCCGCCTATTTTTGTAAACATCCCCCCAAACAGTTTACCGATGATGAAGCCTTCCGGAACCTGGAGGATTTTATTCATGGAGATACATCGTGAAATGCCTGATTATCGCAGCAGGCAAGGGCCGTCGCCTGCAAAAAAAAGGCCAGAGCAAACCGCTTATTCCCCTGTTCGGCATCGCTCTGATTGAGCGCACGATTCTGTCCGCTATCGAGGCTGGTGCAGATGATTTTTATGTGGTTACAGGTCATCACCATGAGCGCGTTGATGCCTTTCTGAACCGACTGGGCAAACGCCTCGATGTGCCCATCCAAACGGTATTCAATGTACAGTGGCAGGATACGGACAATGGTATTTCAGTTTTGAGCGCCTCCGAATATCTGCATGAGCCATTTCTGCTCTTGATGACAGACCATGTATTCGATCCCGCTATCGCCCGCGATCTGATCCATGCTACCAGCGTTCATGATGACCTCATCCTCGTCGTGGATAGCCAGTTAGATAATCCTCAAGTTGATCTGGATGATGTCACCCGGGTCAACGTCGAAGATGGAAAAATTGCAGCTATTGGCAAAGGATTAACGGAATTCAATGCCTATGATACCGGTATCTTTCTATGCACGCCGAGTCTGTTTGATGCATTGAACCAGGTTTCACAGAAAACCGGCAATGCAGGACTATCAGATGGTGTCCAATTACTCGCGGCCCTTGGCAAGGCACACACATTCGATATTAATGGTCGATTCTGGATTGATGTGGACGATCCAATCGCTTTCTGGCGCGCCGAAAACGCTCTCACCGCTCAAACCTGATCGAATCTTATGGTCTGCTGCGTATACCGACGAAGCCGGCCACCCAAACCAGTCGAAGCCGGCCACCCAGTAGAGGCGGTTAATCCTGCTGGACTGGGGCTACTCTGCGGTGTGTTTTTTGATGGTCAATGTTGAGTTCTTTTTT
>JALUWF010000104.1 GCA_027019785.1 Mariprofundus sp.
CTGAATCGCCAGCCTTGCACCGCATCCACATAACCGCGTACCAGATGAAATTGTCCGATTTGACGGGACGATACTTCAGATGCGTCAAGTATCCGGAAACGGTTGCTTTTCCATAAGCCGCGCATGTCCCGTCTGGCGGCTTTTTCGGTTCTGAGCAGCGCATCCGCCCAGTAAACGTTGGGCGCGAATGTATAGACATGAGCCAGACCTTCTCGCACCAGTATGTTGTTGACCCAGCGCCCGTCGCGCAGATAGATCTGTGCCAGCGTACGTCCGTATTTATCCTTCTTTTCCCTGTCCAGACGCAAGCGTACGGATTTACCTAGAATCAGTTGTGTGAGGCGGCGCTTGGCATCTTTGGCATAGGGTTGTTCACGCTGATTATTGTGGGCCACTTCCGGCGTATTGATGCCGAGCAAGCGGATGCGTTCACCGCTTCGGGTGCGAAAGGTATCGCCATCGAAGATATAGGCTACGCTGACCCATCGTGATTGTCCGATGACAGAAAACGTGCCTGCCTGCGCAGCACTGATGGCGAGCAGCAGACATATCAGAATGAAACTAGTGCGGCGTAACAAGTGTTCCTACAATATCCGTATAACTGTCCATGCTATGACTTGCGAGATATGCACGCAGTTCATCCAACAGCTTTTTGCACATCAGCGGGTCATAAAACAACCCGGTACCGAGGCCAATCGCATCAGAGCCAACAATGGCGAATTCGATGGCATCATTGGCGCATGTAATGCCGCCTTGGCCAAGAATCGGAATATTGTGTTGGGCCGCCACCGCGCGAGTCTGATGGATTTTCCACAGCGCCACCGGCTTAATCGCCGGCCCCGACAGGCCGCCGGAAACATTATCGATCACCGGTCTGCGTTTCTCAATGTCCACCGCCATACCAACCAGCGTATTGATCACCGATAATCCATCTGTGCCAGCCTCAATCACATGGCGAGCGGTATCGGCAATATCAGCGCTATTGGGTGAGAGTTTGGTGATGAGCGGCTTTTTCGTCATCGGGCGCATGGCTTCGACCACGCGCGCCGCCATGGCTGGATTATTGCCGAAATGCACGCCGCCCTCTTTCACATTGGGGCAGGAGATGTTGATTTCAATTGCCGTAACCGGCGAGTCGTCAAAAATCCGTGCCACCTCGGCATATTCTTCCGGACTTGTACCGTTGGCATTGGCCCAGAACTGGGTGTCATGGTGCGGCAATTCGGGCAGGATTTGATCCACCACATAACGCGCCCCCGGATTTTGCAAGCCGATGGCATTGAGCATGCCTGACGGCGTTTCATACACCCGGTGCGGCGCGTTGCCCATTCGCGCTTCCAGCGTCGTGCCCTTGAGAATCACCGCGCCAACATCACGGTTGTCCCATCCCTCGATGCGGGTGTACTCCTCGCCAAAACCGACACAACCGGAAAGCAGCACCAGCGGCGTCTGTAAGCTTAGTCCTGCAAAGGAAGTGGAGAGATCGATGGAATTTGGCATTGCGCAAGCCTAGGAGTCTGTCGGACTTTGGGCAATTGCAGTATTGCTGTATGATCCGTGATGTGAATGAATCCGCTGCTCCCAATAGACAACTGATCCGTCGCGGAATGCGCTGGAAACTGATGGTGGCTATGGTCAGTATGATTGTGACGCTGGTGCTGTTGCTGACGCTGTTGCAGGTGAGCGCCCAGCGCGACAGCCTGAAAGGGGCACTGGCCATGCACGCTTCTTTCCTTGATGAGCAGATGAACAGACGGGCTGGCAGAGTTGCCGATCAGATGTCCGGCCACGTTCGCAACCTGATTGCAACCCATCGCCTGGCTCTGGCCAACGAATTTCTGCAGGATGTGGTCAGAGATATCAACGATCTGCGTTATGTGATTCTTATGCATGGCAGCAAACCCAGGCTCGCGATCGGGGCCGATCTCGATAAGGCGCTGAAACAGCATATTCTGTCCGGTTCGCTTTCCAGTTTTGCTGCCAGCCAGCACCAGCGGATGCACCACCACTTCAATATTAGCCATCATGCCTTTATGGAGATGGTGGTGCCGGTCATCATTCATCAGCAGCAGTGGGGGGTGTTGCGGCTGGGGTTTTCGATGGATGGACTGAATCAGTTACTTGCCAAATCCCGTGCTTATAATGATAGCGCCATTAGCAGCGCTGTGATTCGAATCAGTTTGACTGCGCTGCTGTTTCTGTTAGCCGGAGCGCTGGCAGTCTTTTATTTTGCCAGCCGCTGGACGAAACCGGTTCAGGAACTGGTGCGCTTTTCACGTCAACTGGCCGGCGGTGATTTTTCAGCCACGCCGCATGTCAGTATCAGTAAGCGCAGCGATGATGAAATCGGTCTGCTGGTCTCGGCGCTGGAGGAGATGGCCGCGTCATTACGGCAATCCTATGCTCAACTGGAAGCGCACAGTCATATTCTGGAGGAGCAGGTGGAGACCCGCACCCGTCAACTGGCCAAAGCGCGGGACAAGGCGCTGCAGGCGGCGCAGGCCAAGAGCGATTTTCTGGCTAACATGAGCCATGAAATTCGTACGCCGATGAATGCGGTGATCGGTATGGCGCACCTGGCGCTGGATGGGGCGAAAGGTCATCGCCAGCGCGATTACCTGAACAAGATTCTCACGGCTTCCGAGTCATTGCTGGTTATTATCAACGATGTGCTGGATTTCTCCAAGGCTGAGGCGGGCAAGTTAAGTTTGGAAACGGTGGATTTTAATCTGGCCGAAACACTGAACCATGTTGCCAGCATCAATGCGATTGCCGCGAATGTGAAGGGACTAGAGCTGATATTCCATGTACCCCCGGATTTTCCGCCGCTGCATGGTGATGCCATGCGACTGGGGCAGGTGCTGCTCAATCTGGTCAATAACGCTGTAAAATTCACAGAGCGGGGGCAGGTGCAGGTTGATGTTAAGGTAGTTGACCAAAGCGATGTGGATATTGAGCTGATGTTCAGGGTGACAGACACCGGTATCGGTATGACGGAAGATCAGCAGGCCAATCTGTTTCAGGTCTTTTCGCAGGCAGATATGTCGATTACGCGCAACTACGGCGGCACCGGCCTGGGGCTGGCCATCTGCAAGCAACTGGTTGAACTGATGCAGGGCGAGATTGGCGTGGAGAGCAAGCCGGGCGAGGGCAGCTGCTTCTATTGTCGTATTCGCTTTAAACTGGGCAATGCCGATGCTATGACTGCTGCATTGGAGCGTGGCAAGCCTGTTCCGGCGGATGTGGTGCGGGCGCTGAGCGGAGCGCGCCTGTTGCTGGTTGAGGATAACGAAATCAATCAGCAGGTGGCGGAAGGGTTGTTGGCCAGGGTCGGTGTCAGTTTGCAAATTGCCCACCATGGCAAGGAGGCTGTGCAAGCTATTCAACATGACGCATTTGACGGCGTGCTAATGGATATGCAGATGCCGGTGATGGATGGGCTGGAGGCGACCCGTCTGATCCGGGCTGATGCAAAATTCAGCGACCTGCCCATTATTGCCATGACTGCCAATGCCATGCCCGGCGACCGCGAAAAATGCATCCAGGCCGGCATGAACGATCATATCAGCAAACCGGTTGACCCAGACCGGTTTTACGCCACGCTTATCCGCTGGCTCAGACACGCTCAGGTCAGCGCCGCAGAGCATCTGTCGCCCGCAACAGATGACGCGCATGTTGATGCGCCGGATTTTATCGCGCTGCCCGGTATTGATGTAGCTGATGGATTACAGCGCGTGGCTGGCGATCAATCACTGTATCGCAAGATGCTGTGTAAATTTTATGATTCTCAGGCGGACGCGCTGCAGGGTGTTCGTGCTACACTGGCCACAGATGAGAGAGAGCAGGTTCTTCAGATGCTTCACACGCTGAAAGGCGTCGCCGGCAATATCGGCGCCCATGCGCTGTACGACACGACGACAGCACTTGAAACGAACCTGAAAGCCACTGGTGATATTGATTCTGTGCTGCTGTCCGCTGCAGAAACATCACTGACTGAAGTGATGGGTGGCCTTGGCGCATGGCGTGAGCATCAACCCGGAGGTGGAGAGACACCAGATGTTGGCGATGGCGGCAGTGCAACCGCCTTGATCGCCCGGATGCGAAGGCTGCTGGAAGATTACAATGGCGATGCGGTGGAACTGATGGATGCGCTCGGCGGAGCCATATCCGACAGCGACTGCGCCATGCAGTTGGCGGCGCTGCGACAGCATCTCTCCGCCTACGACTTTGATGCCGCACTCGCCGATCTGGATGCTATTGATTTGCAATGTCAGAGAGAAGCGTAAGGCGATGGCAGGTGTTATTTTTTCGTTTGTGGCAATCCGAAAGCGTGCTTGTTAGATTTCGCGGCCAATTTTGATTGCGAGGTAATTCCCATGGCATTTGTTGTCACCCAACTGTGTAAAGATTGCGTAGATACCGCCTGTGTCGCTGTTTGTCCGGTGGACTGTTTCTATCAGCCGAAAGATGTCACGGACAAGACGCCGAATATGCTGTTTATCTCACCGGAAGAGTGCATTGACTGCGCCGTGTGTGAGCCGGAATGTCCGTGGGAAGCGATCTATCCTGAAGAAGATGTGCCGGATGTGTTTGTGTCCGATATTGAACTGAATGAGCTGTGCGATACGGAACGCGATGAATTTGATCTGGCTGAAGTGACTGATCATGAACCGCCTTCGGCTGAAGAGGTGGCGCAGAACAAGACCAAATACGGTCTGTAATCATTTTCGGTTAAACCGTCAAAAGCGCATGCGTGGCTGACCACGCATGCGCTTTTTTTATAAATATGAACAAAATCATCCTCAATGGTCTGACATACGAACAACTGCTTGAGCTTTGCCGGCAGGCTGGCGTCAAAGCGGTGCATGCCGAACGTCTGGTCGCTTCGATCTATCGGCGCTATAACACGGATATCGCTGCCATCGCCGATCTGCCATCTGCGTTGCGTCGTTATCTGACTGATAAGGCCTGCATGTTTGAACCGGATTGTACAGCCAGCCAACAGGCTGAAGATGGTACGCGCAAACTGCTGTTGAAAATGACGGATGGAAGAGAAGTCGAAACCGTGCTAATTCAGGCCGCAGGCAGATTAACCCAGTGCATCTCCACGCAGGTGGGCTGTGCGGCGGGTTGCAGCTTCTGCCTGACTGCGACTGCAGGTCTGAGCCGCAATCTGAGTGCTGCCGAGATGGTATCGGAGGTGTTTGCCGGTCAGCGAATCAGCGGACGAAAGGTGCGCAACCTGGTGTTGATGGGCATGGGCGAGCCGTTGCACAACTATGATGAGGTGGTGCGTTTTGTGCGCATCGCGACTGATCCCAGGGGTATGGCTTTCTCGCCAAATCGCGTCACCCTCTCCACATCGGGGCTGGTGCCGGCCATCTATCGCATGATTGAAGATGAACTACCATGCAATCTGGCTGTATCGCTCAACGCTACTACCGATGCAGTGCGCAGCCGTATCATGCCGATCAATCGCAAATATCCGATTGCCGTGCTGATGCAGACGGTGCGCGACTATATTACCGCCAGAGGCAACAAGCGGGTGTTGATCGAATACGTCATGCTGGCCGGCGTCAATGATAGCCTGGACGATGCAGCGCGTTTGTGTGAACTGCTGGATGGGCTCGATTGCACGATCAACCTGCTACCTTTCAATCCGTTTGACGCCGCCGAATTTAAACGACCCGATGATGCAGTCGTTTCTGTCTTCCGCGCTATGCTGGCAGAGGTCGGCAATGTGGTTGTGGTGCGCGAATCGAAGGGCCGCGATATTTCCGCCGCTTGCGGTCAGTTAAAAACCGAAACAGCAGCAAGACGCCGGCAGTCTGCCGCCTGAATCGACCGCAGCGTCTTTCCCATGCAGTAATTTTTTCTGCTGAAAAATATCTGTCATAGAGCCGTTCGCCAGATCATCCAATATGGTAAGAACGCCGTAATCCACAGCAGGCAAAAAGAGCGCAATGGGAGTATTGGGACCTAACGGATGTGGGGAAACAGCCAGATAGCGTTACTTGCGTTCAGGCAGCAAGTGCATTGAGTACCGCCTGTGGTTCCTTGGCGACTACATTTAACAGAATCAGCGCTGGCCCTTGAGGAGATCTGTCGCCCCGTTCCCAATGCCTCAACGTACTCATCTGAATCATATAGCATAGATCGAAAGTATATACTTGTATGCTACTCTACATCCTTCATAGGAGGATAAGCCCTTGCACTTATTCGCGTTCATTCGTGTGTATTCGCGGTTCTCCCTTCACCTTGCTCTGTTCTTTCTCATACAATCCAAACCTTTAAGCGAACCGCGAATGGACGCGAATACACGCAAATAAAATCAACACCTTGAACCAAAAAAAGGTATTTTCATGGGCTGTGTCAGACACCTACTCCGGGCTTGTCCAACAAACGGTTTAGTAGATCGTGGTTCGCTTCGCTCTCACGAACTAACCTTATTCGTTGAACAGGGTCAGCAGGAACAATGGCATCGCGTCATTGTGAAAATAGTAAATTACGCTCGCGCCGCTGCCCGGAGTGTGACATGCTGGGAGGATTGCATCTCTGTCATACGGAGCGCTCCTTTACCGGTGTTCACCGAGATTATGCGTGCCAGAAATACGGGCATAAATTGCAGGACTGGAAACCATCGGATGCAGTGAAGTTTTGAAATGTGGTTGATTGAGTTATGCATCGGGAAATGTTTTGTGTTTAAAGTATAGATGCGGCCACCGGTTTGCATCACAGTAGCAGCAAGTATCGCATCATTGGCATCAATGCCATGCGCCGGATTCCATTTGCGATACAGCGCTCCGGCGATATCGACAATGTTTTGGTCTACAGACTCAGTTTTAATCGCTGACAGAAACAATTGCGTATCCTCTTTCTCACCATCTCGCATGAAAATGATTAAAAGCGGCGCGCGATGTCGAAATGCTCTGCTGCGGGGTTTCTGATCTTTCCCATGCGCCACAAGTATGATCAAGCACATCTGCTTGTTCCTTTAATCCCGTCTGCTTTGAATACGATTGAATAGCCGCTTCAATCACAGTTTTCTTGGTCGTATGAAGCTTGCGGGACAATAAGGAAATCTGCTGAATAATCGATTCATCTAAACGTGCTGAAAAAACTTTGTCCATAATAACCTCTTACGTAATCATTATGACGTAAGTATACTCTGGTTATTTTTCAAGGCAAGAAGCTAATCCAGCATCTGGTGAATACGCTGGCTCACGGATTTGGGGTCGGGTCTTGAATGTTGAATTAACTCCATCCCGAACTCAGGAGCTAAGCTCCTTTGATTCAGGGCTCCTGCCCTTCACCCTGCGGGCGTGCCTATGGCACGTCCAATTCGGCTATCCTGCCGAATTGTGATTCAGGGTATCCATACATCTCAAGCTTTTATTGTAATAGCACCATAGGTTAGCGACCTGAGATTCCTGTTTTTGCAGGTTGCAGACTCATTCAAAATCGGCACAGGAAGATTGAAGCCACCCAATGCAAATACCCATTTGTCATGCGGGATCCGGACCTCGGACCTAATTCGCAGTGGAAGGGTAACTGGAAGGATTTACGGTATGAACAATATCGGCTAGCGTGAGATTTCAGCAGATTGTAAAACAGATCGAAAAGAGGAATTATGATTACAGGTAGTTGCGTATGTGGACAGATCAGATATGAAATTCGTGGCCAAATGGGGGCGATTACTCATTGTCACTGCCCGACATGCCGTAAAGCGCACGCGAGCGCTTTTTCTTCCGTGTCACGGGTAGATCTGGATGATCTTGTATTCACTGCAGGACAGACGTTGCTGAAATTCTATGAGTCCTCTCCGGGTAAAAAAAGATATTTCTGCTCCAACTGCGGCTCGCAGATTTATGCCAGGCGCGAGGATCAAAATCATTATCTCTTCCGCATGGGTACGATAGATGGCGATCCGGTTGTACGCCCGGCCCAACATATTTTTACAGCCTATAAAGCCCTCTGGTACAATATTCATGATCATATTCCGGAATATTCCGAGTGGCCGACGAATCGATCCACTGATTCTTCTGCAAGCTCTGTAGAAAATGAACAATTTTATACGGTCATGCAGACGATGTTGACTGAGGCAATCAGACACGACACATCTTCATCGCTACTGTTGTTTGAGTTGCATGAGACCACACAGCAGCATATATCAGACATATTACAGCACGAAATCCTCAGTAACGTCCGCTGCTCTGATACCGTTGAAATTCTCGGCGAGTCTGAATATGCCGTGTTGTTGCCTTATACAAATACTGCCGCATCGATGGTTCTGACTGAACGCATTTTAAACGCGATGAGAAGTAAATCAGCAGGCGCGGCATTCAGTATCGGCGCTGCGACAATACATCCGGATCAGTTAAACAGCGCAGCCATAAAACAGAATATTCAAAACATCATGTCAATGGCGAAAAAAGCAGTGAATCATGCCAAACAAGAATCAGGAACATATCCTGTTGCAAACCATTTTGATCGGCTGGATTAGTGATATCATGGTGCAATTATAATATTTCCAGCGTCGTGTTGCTGATGTGGGCCAGGGAACGCCTGAAATGATGCCATTCCCATTGCTTGCCGGGGTCCCATTTGCGGCCCGGCGCAATATCCTGATGGCCGACGATGCGTTCACTGATGATATTCGGAAAGCGTTGCATCAGCGTTTTGCATAACCGGGCCGTTTCACGATATTGCGCTACTGTGAACGGATGCGCTTCATCACCGATCATTTCAATGCCGATGGCATAATCGTTGCACCCGTGCCGACCCTGCCATTCGGATTCACCGGCATGCCAGGCACGCTTTTCACTGGCGACGAATTGCGTGATTTCGCCGTAGCGATCCACCACAAAATGGGCTGAAACCTGAAGCCCGTGCAGCGATTCAAAGTCGGCATGGGCCGAACAGTCCAGGCAGCCCATGAACAGATCATCAATATAGCGGGGCTCAAATTGTCCTGCCGGCAGACTGATGGCATGCAGTACGATCATATCAATCTGCATGCCGTCAGGCCGGGCGTTATGATGGGGGGAAGTTAACTGCCGCATGGGCTTATCATGGGGACAGTTGGAAGGATTGTCATGCCTTGCATGCGATGATCAGGCCGGGGTTTGCAGCCGCTTGTATTGCGGTGCTTTATTATTACATGATTTATCGTCAAAATATGGCGATGCAAGAATCTCATTCGGATCGTGCGGCACGTTTGATGCGTAGGGCGACGTATGCATCAACGTCAGTCGCTCTGGTGTTGATTGTGGCCAAAACCGTGGCATGGCTGATGACCGACTCGGTCAGTCTGCTCGCTACGCTCATCGATTCATGCCTGGATGCAGCCGCAGCCATTGTCAATCTGCTGGCTGTTCGTCATGCGCTGGAACCGGCTGACAGGCAGCATCGTTTCGGTCACGGCAAGGCCGAAGCGCTGGCAGGACTGGGGCAATCTACATTCATCGCCGGATCTGCCGTATTCCTGAGTCTGGAAGCGATTGGCAGGTTTTCTCATCCACAGCCAGTGGGTGCGCTGGGCGTTGGCGTGGCCGTGATGGTATTTTCGATACTGGCGACAGTAGGCCTGCTGCTGTTTCAGCGTCATGTGATTCACCACAGCGGTTCGACAGCGATCAAAGCCGATTATCTGCACTATAAAACGGATTTTATGATCAATGCGGGTGTGATTGTCGCCCTTACCCTGTCCTCCTACGGATGGCCGGGCTTTGATCCGGTGTTCGCCATCGCCATTGTTGCTTTTATTTTGTACAGTGCCTGGGGAATTGCCAAAGAGTCGCTCGATCTGCTGATGGATCGTGAGCTACCCGAAGGTGAGCGGGCAAAAATCAAGACCCTTGTGCGTAATCATCCCGATACAAAAGGCTTGCACGATCTGCGTACCCGAAAATCAGGTATGACAGTTTTTATTCAATTCCATCTGGAATTGGACGATAATTTAACACTGATGCAAGCCCATCGAATCGCCGACAGTGTTGAAGCACTCATTCTGGATAATTTTCCCGATGCCGAGGTGCTGATTCATGAGGATCCAGCCAGCCTGATGGAGCCCAAGCCGGAGTACGTGCAATGAGCCGGCGGTTGACCGCTGTGCTGCTGGCGCTGCTGTGCTGCTGCTATCTTGTATCGCCGGCTATGGCAGCAAGTGATCTGATCGAGGTCTATTTTCTGCCGCTACAGGAAGCGGCCGATGCGGTTAAAACGCAACTATCTGAGCAAGGGCGTGTAGCGGCTGTTGCTTCGCGCCGGGTGTTGATTGTGGATGATGATCGCGCTCATATCGACAAGGCGAAACAGCTGCTCAGGCGGTTGGATCATCCGGCCGGGCAGTACACGGTTTTTGTCAGTCTTGAAGATATTGTTGCGCAACGATACAGCCAATCTGCTGCGACCGTTCATGCCATGACGGGGAACCTTGCCGGCGGCTGGATACGCTTGCAGGCCGGCCATCAACAATCCGACAGCCAGCACCGGCAATCATTCCAGTTACGGGTTTCCGGTCACCAACCGGCCAGCATGGAAACCGGTACGATTCAGTCATTCAACCGGCAAACGCGCTTGTGGCTGGCTGGTTACGGTATTGTCCGGGCCGATAGCGTCGAGATGGTGCCGATCACATCGGGTTTCCATGTCAGCGTGGCAACAGCCGGGCTTGATCGGGTGCGGGTGCGTTTTGTGCCGTGGATGCAGCGTACGGCAGCACAGATTCGGGGTCGGCATGAACTGTTGTTCGGTCTCGGCACGACCAGCCAGCCGACGACGCCACCATCGCGCACTGCCAATATGCGCCTGAACGCCCAGCCTGAACTGGAAGATCAGCGGGTGATCGAGATTGCCGGCGCAGCCACCGAACTGGTGATTCCGGTGGATCAATCCGTGACGATTGCTGCTTCAAGCCGTGAAGCCGGGCAGCTTGGTCATGCGCTATTGTCGAGATATTCCAGCATCGGTACGCGTCAGTTCGCGATCCACTTGAGGGTAGTCAAAAGCCAATAGTGGCATGGGGATACATGATACGCAGGTCGGCTGGAATACTCAGTCTGTTTGTGCTCGCTCAGTCCGTTTGTAACTCAGTCAGTCTGTTTGTAACTCAATCTGTTTGTTTGGCCAATGCGTTTTTGGCTTCGATCCAGCGGGACATGAATTCGCTGCTCCGTTGATAATGGTGTTTCAGCATCAGGCCTGTGAAATGCTGCTGCCGATGTTCAGTCAGGTTTTGTTTGATCCGAATGATGCGATCAATCAGGGCGTCGCCATTAGTTTGTGCATCAAACAGGCTGTGTAAAATGTCGAAGCCATGCTGCTGCGCCTGCTGCCATGTGGTTGTATGCATGTAGAGTGAAATGGCGGCATCGGCAAAAACTGACGCATCATCAGCAACCGCTCCAGCCCATGGCAAATCGCCGCGCATGCCTTCAACGCCGACGCTGGTGGTCACATTGGGCGTCCCGTTGCGCATGGCATCGGCCAGCTTGGTTTTAATGCCGGCACCGAAACGTAGCGGCGCCAGGCAGACTCTGGCCTGCTGCATCACGTCGTCCACATCTTCAGCCCGACCCAGCACATGAAAGCCGGCAGCGGGTTCATGCAGCGCCCATGCTTTCGGAGGCGCGTAGGCGCCGTAAACATGCAACAGAGCTTCAGGTAAACGCAACCGGATCAGTGGCCAGATCTGTTGCTTTAGCCACAACACGGCATCCCAATTCGGTGCATGGCGGAAGTTACCGATGCTGATGAAATGCGTTCTCGCCTCAAACGAGGACGTTGTTTTGTGCAACTGCTGTGGCTCAAACATAAACGGACAGAGGTGGATGATGTCGGGGCTGATGGAAAACCGTGTTTGCAACAGTTCCATTTCGGTATCGGACACCAACAGCGACAGATCTGAGCGGTGCATGGCAGCGATTTCCCGTACGGCAATGCCATTATAAAGATCGGACTGCTGTACATCCACCACAACTTCGGGCTGGCGTTTGAATTGCTGATGCCGGGCCTGACGCAGGCAGTGCAGATCAATGGTTTCGATGATGCGCATGGCGGCGGGACACTGCTTTTCCACACGCCAGCCGAACTGCTCTTCCATCGTGAAACGGTCAAACAGCACAATATCCGGTTGCAGCGCCCCCACAAACAGATCAAAACTGCTGTCATTCACCGCAATGGCTTGTCGCTGAACCGACAGACTATCCAGATCAGACATATATTCGCTATCTGCCGCCGTGCTGGCGAAGACCACCGTCCACTGCTGTTTCTGAAACAGGCTGATCAGCTCCATCATACGCAGGCCAGCACCAGACGATACCGGTTCCGGCCATACGCTGCCGATGATCAGCACTTTGAAATTACTGTTCATGCAATTAACCGTTGCATAAGTTCTCGCTGTTCATTCCCGCGCAGGCGGGAGTACATAGTCTTATATGAACAAACTGGATTCCCGCCTGCGCGGGAATGACCTTTTTGTGCAAATACATTCGCAACAATGAAAATTGAATCAGGGAAAGTGTGGGAGGGAAGGCGAAACATCGCGCTATCTCAGCGTTTGCAGCCGTGCGGGTCAATAAAAAAAGGCGGAGTTTGCACGCTCCGCCTTTTCCACAACTCAAAATACTTGTTACTGCTGCTGACAGTGCGGCGAAGTCTGCACTATCAGCATGACATCTCTGTGACACAGCACACGACCAGAGACACCGATTTCGTTCTTTACGGCTTTGTGAGATCATTGTTTTTAACCCTGACTCTCGCCAGGACGCCAAGAGCGCAAAGAAATAACCGTGTCAGGCTAATATCTTCTCATGCATGATCAGCGCAGGAAAAATAGCACCGCCAGCGCAATCAGGGCAATTGGCAGTTGCAGGGCCAGCAGCAGATCCTCGCTGTTCAGTTTTTTGGACTGGTGTGATTTGTGGCGCTCGGCATGAATGATTGCTGACATAACAGCCTCCTTGCATATATCATGATCGGCAACAAGACTGGCAGTTGATTTGCATGGTGCCGTGAGGTGAATCACCAAGCTGTACGCCGTAAAGCAACTAATCTATTGAAAGCGATTGGCTATACCCGACCTTCATCCAACCTAGCATTTGAAGGTTGCGAATGGATACGGCAATAGCCTCTTTTTTGTCTTCGGAAGCCCAACGCTTTTTCCATTTAACTATATAGTTCAACACATCTTGCTCAGTGACGGCTTCTTTTCCAAGTTCCTCTTTTAATGCCCGTACAGAGTATAGAACAGTTGTTACCTCTTCTGCCTGGCTGGTGTCTTTGATGCGGCTAAACAAATCAACAACCTTGGCAACTTTTCGTAAATAGGGGCGTATTTCTTCAACCATCCTTGCTCTTGTTGCTTCGAACTCCGTGCCTGTTCGTATTGCAGTCATGCGACCAAGTTGTACCTCATAGATAAGATTAGAGTTCGCCAGGGCATTAATTGCCTCATTCACATCAGTAGAAAATGGGCCGTAGCTGCCCTGTTTAAAGTTGAAACCGGTTGGGACTCCCTGCTCGGTCATGATATAGCAAATCTTTTGGAAAATTGTTCGACCAACAGGGTTGGCATAAGGCTGTTTTCCCAACTGGTGCAATGCCTCCAGTACGGCAACAAGACCGGGGGTAATCTTTTTTTTGATTTTGTGATGGGGTTGCTCTGTTGAGTGTTGATCAGCAGATGTAAGGAACTTTTCACTAATAAACTCCCGTTTGGTGCCAAATGGCGCATAGATTTTAATGTCCAGTTCAAGCGGTAACAATTTTTGATACATGATTGGACCGACCACTTCCCAATCCAGACCACCATTGCCACAACCCAACGGAGGAAAGGCGATTGATTCAATTCCCCACGCTTTGTACTTTTCCACAAAAATATCCAGTCCGCTAATAATATCATCCAGCCTGGATGGAGAGCGCCAATGTTTTTTAGTCGGAAAGTTGAGAATGGAAACGCTAAACATATCGGAGTATAGATAGGGTACACCAGGTTGAACCTGGCCAGCCTCACAGCGCGCCACATAATCTTTAAACATTGTAGGGTATCTGGCCTTGAATTCCTGAGCAACCCCCTTACCCATTACACCAACACAGTTCACCGTGTTGACAATGGTTTTAGCATTACTTTCAAACAGATTTCCAATCATTACTTTCATAGCCACCCTCAATCGAAGAATAGATGTGGATTAACCACAATGTCCAATCCAAACCCAAGCTCCAGCAAAGCCTTTTTTGATTTATCACTAACCACATACGCACCTTGAATATAGTCTGCCGGTGCGCATTTCGGTACCAGAACTTCAGCGCATTTTGCAGATTTATGCTGAAAATAAGCAATCTGGTCATCCGGATGTCGCCAGTCATCTGCATAGATCAAATCAAAATTAAGTCTCTTGATTCCCACCTCTGGCGAAAGAAACAATGCCCACCGGCTCGAAGCATTTTGATCGCTTACCACCACATCATCAATACGCATGACTTCTGTGGATATTATCAGCACAGTGAGATTAGCTGCATGCTTCCTGCGCTTAAACATCATTGGGTTGCGTGCATCAAAATAAAGGTTGGCGTACTGATGTAATTTCAACCCGCCTGGCACCTGTACATTGTCCCGCTTATCCTGAATTTCCTGCATTGCCACCGAATAATGCTTCAGTTTTTCCGCTTTTTCGTGACAGAGAATCCCATGCGCCATTACCGAAGGAATATTAATAATCGGCATGATGCAATGAAGCTCGGTAACGCGACTACTCATCCGTAGAAGTTTCCATTTCCAGCCACTGCATAGCTGTTGTTTCACCCTGCTCAATAGCAAGCTCTACTGCACGCTTGGCGCATTCCAACAGGTGTTTTGACTGTTCGCGCAACTTGAAGGATTCAGTAACCTTTTGCTGAATTTCAGCTTGTTTTGCTTCTGACAAAATTGGAATGAGCGTTTCTTTGACCTGCTCAGGCCGCCAAT
>JALUWF010000105.1 GCA_027019785.1 Mariprofundus sp.
GTTTTTTAGTTTGTTCGACTGGTTTGAGCAGGTTGGAACGAGCAAGCCCGATGGCGCGTTGCAATCCAATCATGTGCATACAAGTGCATCCGTTGTCTCTTTCAAAGATAAGTTTATGCAGAGGAGTTTTAAGGATATTTACGCCTATGATGTAAGTGAAGGTGCGCTGTACGTGCTTTTTGTCTTGCTATTGTTAACACATGAAGATTCTCCTTCTATGTTTGCATTGGATAATGTCGATAGTGCTTTAAACCCTGGTTTGGTGACAGCAATGGTTAGCCACATATCTGAGATATTAAAAAGCACGCCTGAAAAACAAATTTTTATGACAACCCATAACCCCACAACTTTGGATGCCATCGATTTGTTTAATCCTGATCATCGTTTGTTTGTCACCAAGCGTGATGATAGCGGAGCGACTGTATTTGAGCGAATATCACCTCCAGAAGATATGACAAAAGAAGAGTGGCAAGAACAATATGGTTGCATGAAACTCTCTGAAATATGGCTATCGGGAGCTATTGAAGGGTTGACTCCACCAAGAGGCTTCTAAAATGGTAACTCGATGTTTAGTAGTTTGTGAGGGTTCCAGTGACTTTGCCATTATTGAGGGCGTGATGAAGCACGTTGCTTCGATTCATGGCAAGGAGATTGCAGCAACGCTACTTGAACCTCAATACGATGCGACTACAGGTAAACATGACAAATTTGGTTACACGCAAATTCGGGCATGGTGTAAAAAAGCAGCTTATTTAAAACAAACCAAAGGAAGGGACTGGATTGGCCAGCAACTGGCTCTATCAAAATCTGATTTTTTGTTGATTCATATGGATGCTGATATTGCCCAGAACTTGGAACTAAATAATTCTTTTTTTAGCGGTAACTTTAAAAGTCGCAGGTCGTGGTGTAATGATTCGCTTGATTCCTGGTTGGGTTTGGCAAAAGGATGTGATTGCCACTATGTATTACCAACATGGCAAATAGAATCTTGGTTATTGGCAACATTTGATGAGGTTAGCAGCCCCGGAGTGTTTCCAACTGCCATTGCTGACTATGAATCAATTAAGAATGTTGAGCAAAAGATGCTTCTCTTGGGATACAAGGAAGATGCAAGAAAACCTGGGCGTATCTACAAAGAAAGAAGGTTATACTCAGAAAACCCAAATCACCTTCCTCGCCTCCTAAACAAATTTTCAATAGCTACAAGTCGTTGTGACGAACTGAACAATTTCGAATCGTTAATTTCAGGGCTGGTCACTGCCGCCGGTAACTCATGAACTTGCCGTCTGTTCTTGTCTGGTACTTCTAATGATTCAATACACACAGGGAAATTTGCTCAAAGCGGATGTTGAAGCGCTGGTGAATACGGTCAACACGGTTGGCGTGATGATGGGCAAGGGCATTGCATTGATGTGTTTGGTGAGGGGTGTTTGAATAATCAGTTGCTTTTTTGGGCTCAGAAAGTTTCTTGATTGGGTTTTGACTCAATGACAGCGGCTTGCCACTGTTAGCGCAGATGCAAAGCAAACGTTTATAATCTTTTCAGGTTTTTTAGAGGGTGTTGAATATGAGTGATAGACCGATAATTTCATTGATCTGGGGACAGGACAGAAACCGGTTGATCGGGCGCGATAATGCGTTGCCGTGGCACTTGCCCGCCGATATGGCCTGGTTCAAAAAAAGCACCATGGGCAAGCCGATTCTGATGGGGCGTAAAACCTATGAATCCATTGGTCGCCCGCTGCCGGGGCGCACTAATCTGATTTTGACGCGACAGCCTGATCTGCAGATCGAAGGGTGTAGTGTGGTGCATTCGCTGGATGAAGCCAGATCGGCAGTGCCGGAGGCGGATGAAATCATGGTGATGGGCGGATCTGAAATTTATGAACTGCTATTCGATCAGGCTGAGCATTTGTATATTACCGAAATTGACGCCGAATTTGAGGGCGATGCATGGTTTCCCGAATTTGACAGGTGCGTCTGGAGAGAGGTGTTCAGCGAATCCCATCAAGCGGATGAGAAAAACGCTTATCCCTATGCGTTCAGGATTCTTGAGCGTAAAACCTGATAACCCTTTTTCCGTTGCACTTAAAGGTTGGCTATGGGTTGATCAATATGTTGCGTCGGCGTGATGAAATGGAGCCATCCGGGTATGGCGACAACCACCACTGCCGCGCAGGCAAGCAGCACGGTCGCGTTGGCCGCGATCATATGAAAGACCGTGAGCGATATGGCAATAAGCGCCCATGGAGCGAGCAACAGCGCCAGCATGGATAGTCGTAACAGATAATGATGCAGCGTCAGGCGTTGATCGTTGGCGCCCGTCTCAAGCAGTAAAGTGGTTGGCATCGTAACCTCCCGTGACACAGATGCGTCATTTTATATCTAAAAAACGACAAGCAAAAATAGTGCCAATCTCAGTTTACTGTAATGGTTTTACCGAACAGGCGTTGGAACAGATGCTTGATATCGAGTGCGATACCGAGTGCCGCCGGCACGGAAAACAGCGTGATAACTGTGGAGAACATCAGTCCCCACGACAGTGCCAGCGCCATCGGCGCGACGAAGGGATCGAAACCGCCCCAGCCGTAGGCGGTGGGCAGCAGACCGACAACAGTGGTAATGGCGGTGAGCAGCACGGCGCGGAGGCGTCGTTTGCCGCTTTCCAGAATCGCCTGCCGCCACGGCATGCCTTCAGCAATCAGACGCTGGATGAATACGGCCATCACCAGAGAGGCGTTGACGACCACGCCGGTAAGGGCGACAAAGCCCATCATGGCCATAAACGAGATCGGCGAACCATGCAGGAAGAAGCCGACAATAATGCCGATGGCACCGAACGGGATGGCCAGCATGACCAGAATCGGATAGCCGATACGATTAAACTGCACGGCCAGAATGGCGAATATGCCGAGCAGTGCGAAGATAAAACTGAAGATCAGGCCGCGCACCGATTCCTGCGTCTTCTCCTCCTCGCCGCCCAGATGCACATGCACCATATTGGCATCGGCGCCCATCCATTCGCTTTGGCGCTGCTGAATGATACTGTTAAGCTGTTTGGAATTCATGTCCTTGTGATTGACTTCGGCGGAGACATTGATCACCCGTTGACCATTTTTGTGACGAATGCTGCTGGTGCCGGGTCTGTTTTCCAGTTTGGCAATGCGCGACAGCGGCACCAGCCCTCCCAGTTTGTTGGGAATTTCCAACTGCATGAGCGTGTGGATATCGCGCTGGGCCTTTTCGGGATAGCGGATGGTGACGTTCACCTCTTCCTTGCCGCGCTTGATGGTGGAGACGCGCAGTCCGTCAAAGGCGGCGCGAACCTGGGTGCTGACGGTGGCCAGGTCGATTCCGGCGTAAGCCGCCAGCTTTCGATTCATGACGATGCGGATTTCCGGGTCGCCCGGTTCCAGATCGCTTTCGATGGCATACACGCCCTTGATAGTGGCCAGCATCGCCATCAGGCGTTTGGCGACGCGAGTCATGCTATGATCATCAGGCCCGGTGAGCTCCACCTGCAGGGCGCGGCCAACCGGCGGCCCCGGTTTTTGCATGGCAAAGCTGATATCCATGTCGGGAAACAGCGGAGGAATCTCTTTTTCCATCTTGTCCATGACATCAAAGGCGTTGACCGTGCGCTTGGTGAACGGAATCAGGATGACACGCTCAAAGCCGAAACGGTCGCCAATCTGCTTCAGCGACTCACGCTGATCAGCACTGTTTTCACCGGCCACCATGGTGGTGGTTTCCAGAATGGCCGGATCGATACGTTTACGCACCTCGATATCCAGCTTTTTTAGCTGATCGCGCATATGTTCCAGCGTGGTACCGATGGGCATATTGACGCGCAGGTAAAAGGTGGATTCCGCCCCCGAGGGGAAGAGCTGGAATTTCATAGTGGTGGCCAGTCCCACGGAGGCCAGCAAGCCAATAATGGTGAGCAGGATGGTCAGATAACGCAATTTGACAGCCTTGTGCAGAAGCCAGACGTAGGCATGTGAAATCCTGATAAACAGGGCGCGCTCTTTCGGGTGTTTGTTGGCATTGGCAACATCGCGAATGTGATTGGGCAGAATAAATATCGCTTCAAACCAGGAAAAACTGAGTAGCACGATTACCACGACCGGAATCGAATAGATAAACTTGCCGATAATGCCGTCCATATACATCAGCGGTAGAAAAGCCACGATGGTGGTGAGCACCGTGGCGGTGACCGGGCCGATCAATTCATAAGTGCCTTCAATAGCAGCCTGCTCGGGAGAGAGGCCCTGCTCCATATGCCATGTGGCATTTTCACCGATAATAATTGCGTCATCCACCATCAGTCCGAGCACCATGATGAAACCGAACATGACCAGCAGGTTCAGCGTGATGCCAGCAACATACAATACGGCAATGCCCGAGAAAAAGATCACCGGCAGCCCCCATGCCGTAGTCAGCGCCACAGCAGGGCGTAAAAACAGCAGCAGCAGCGCCAGCACCAGCACCAGGCCGATAGCACCATTATTGGTCAGCACCCCAAGCCGCAGTCGGGTGATGGTGGAGAGGTCGTTATAGGCGCTGACATGCACATTGGCCCCATAGGTTTTTGGAATCGTGGCCAGATAGGCGCGCACGCTGTCCACCAGTTTGATGATATCGGCATCGCCTTTTTTGACCACAATCATATTGATGGCAGGATCGCCGAGCGCACCAACATAGCGGTAGGGCCGCTCCAGCGTATCGGTCACCTTCGCTACATCTTTCAAGCGCAGCGCCTGACCGCGCTCATTGGCGCGCAGCACCAGGTTTCCGGCATCCTCAGCCGACCTGAATTCACCGGTGATGCGGATGATACGCTGGCCGTCCGCCGCTTTTAAACGGCCGCCCGGCGCATTGATATTCCATCCCCGGATCAGGGCGGCGATATCGTTGATCGATACCCGATGACGGCGCATCTTTTTCGGATCGGGGACAATGCGAATCTCTTCCTTGCGGTCGCCCTGCACGAATACCGTGGCCACACCCTTGATATTGCGCACATCATCTTCGATACGGGTACTCAGCCGCTTCATCTGCAGCGGTTTAAAATCACCATAAATGGAGAAGGTAAGCACTGGTGCCTGCTCCGATTTCACCTCCATGATGACCGGGGCGGCAGGCAAGTCGATGGGCAAATCTGCTCGGTTAATAGCCTGCTGGATATCGGCGACAAGACGCGAGCGATCCTTGAAATTCGGATCAACCTCAACAGTGATCTGCATGGTGCCGGAAAATGCAGTGGAACGAATCGCATTGATGCCGTCAATACCCTTCATTTCGCGTTCAATCGGCGTCACCAATAGCCGCTCCACCTCGCGGGGGGCTGCGCCTGGATAACTGCCGCTGATGACAATAACATCGAAATTGATGCTGGGAAAGGCTTCGCGCTGCATATTCATGGCGGCATAAATACCTCCGGTCAGCAGGATGATGGTAGTCAGGTTCACCAGCACGCCGTGCCTGACAAAATAAGCGATGATCTGTTTCATATCAGGGCGAATCTGTGGAGCTTGCTGTTGTGGTGATGTCGGTTTGCGGTCGATCAGACTGTGATCTATCAGACTGCGATTGATCAGACTGTAACAGGCCAAGCCCATAGAGCAGTTTGCCTTGCGCCCAGGCCAGCTGTTTTTCAGCCAGTTCAATGGTGAGTTCCTGCAACTCTGCATTCAGGGCGGCATTGCTCAGTTCGCCTTGAAACTGCACCACTGTGGCAGTATCGGAGCGCCCCTGCCGATAGCGTTGCATCTCCGCCCTGAATTTTCGCTGTTCCGCTTTCACCTGTTTTCTGGCCAGCGCCAGTGTGGGCAAGCCTGATTTGATGGCTGTTGCGGCGGCGGAGATATCGTCCCTGATCTGTTTCAAGGCGCTGATACGCTGCGCTTCGATGCGCTGACGTTGCAAGATTGCCTTGCGAATAGCCGCATTCGCAGTATTGCGGCCCAGCGCATCAGAGAGCTCCAATGAAAGCGATGCGAAGTGATCGTGTACGGAAAAGCCGGCTGCCGCTGCCGACAACGGTGCTTTGTCCAGTGCGCGCGTACCGAGTTTGGCTACCAGATCCAGTTGCATCTGATCGGCATCGCGGGCGATGGCCAGCTGGGCGTCGGCAGCCTGCATTTGCGCTTTCAGCACCTGCAATTCGGGACGTAGTTGTTCAGCCTGTTTGAAAGCCGTTTCAATGGAGGGTGTCAGCGCTGGCAGGCGATCACCGTGTTTGACGACAATGTCCGCATCGGCGGATCGTAGCATGAGTCTGTTAAGTTTGTTCTGATCATTCAGGCGTACTGATCTGGCGCGTTGAAGATCGGTCGCGCGCGCCGCCAGCAGCGCTTCGGCCTGCAGACGATCCGACTTTTCAATCAGGCCAAAGCGCTCACGCGAGCGTTGGTAGGAGAGTAATTTTTTGGCACGCCGGACAGCCTGTTTAGCAATATCGATATTGATATCATCGGAGGCCAGCAGGTAATAGGCATTGATGGCTTGCAGTGTCAAATTATGGGCCACCACCCGGCGCTGTTTGTTGGCCTGTTCCACCCCGGCCCTGGCACCTGTTAATGCCTGATTGTAATCGGGCCGATCAGCGCCCTTGAGCAACGGGCGACGATAATTGATATTAATCTGATTGCGATACGAGGGGTTAAACCGCGCCAGATTGGCCGCAAACGGGGAACGAAATCCCTGACTGGTGCGGGTATAGTTGAAATCAGCGCCGATCGTGCCGCCGCTAGCCAACGGTTTGGAAATCGTGCCGCTTAACTGCCCAATGCGTTGTTCCGAAGGCTGGAAATCACTGATGGTCGGTATTTTTTCGTCGCTGGCGGTGCCGGTGGCGGTGACGAGCGGATCGAGGATGCCTTCCAGCCGGGTTGTTTCCGTAGCTGCAATGGCGCTGTCAATCTGGCTGATATTCAGATCGGGATGGTGAGCCAGAACAGTTCCGATCACCTGTTTCAGGCTCATATCTTCCGCCATGGCTGTGGACATCACCCCGGCCATGCAGAAACAGCCTATGATCAAGTTGCGCAACAGATTGGTCAGATTGGTCAGATTGGTCATCTTGCTCCCTTCAAATCGTCGAACATTTCAATTGGTGATGATACGGGATGAATGATTGGTGAAAAATTGACTATGTCAACTATCCACCCTACGCTTTCGCTATGGGCATAGAACTATGAGTATTCAACTGCCGACGCGCTTTGAGGATGGTTTGGGTTATCTGATTCACCATCTGATGTACGCTTTTCGTCAACTGCTGTCCGAGCAGTGCGCTGAAAGCGGCTATGCGATTACTGCCGATGAACTGGCTGTGTTGATGATTACCGCGCAGGGTCAGGGTGAAAATGGACTCAAACAAAATGGGCTAAAACAGACCGAAATAGCCGCCGTACTGGCCAAGGACAAAGCGGTGATAACGCGGCGGATTAACAGTTTATTGAAGCAAGGATTAGTCGTCAGAACGACTGATAACAAGGATCGGCGCGCTGTTCGCATCAGCCTTAGTGCCGATGGCGCGGCAGCGGTGGCGCACCTGCGACCGCAACTCGAACAGGTGTTTCGGCGGATTTACCACGATATAGATCAGCAGGAATTTGATATTGCGCGTGATGTGCTGATGCGAATCCTTCATAACGTCAGTGAATCGGAAGAAAATTGAAAAACCAATAAAAATAGCCACGAATGACACGAATTAACACGAATTAAAAGGCAATTTTAAGGTTTTATAATCAGTGTTAATTCGTGAAATCAGTGGCTGGGTTTTTTAGGTTTTCCTGTTTGGTTCCGGCTATGCAAGGTTGGGAATATTGCCTTTCAATTCGTGTTCATTCGTGGCTAAGTTTGCTTGGCTGAAATAAACATTTAACCCGTTAGCCGAGCAGTTGTTGCAATGCGGCTCCCGGATCCGGCTGCCGCATCAGTGATTCGCCGATCAGAAAGCCAAACACGCCGGCCCGGTTCATCTGTTGGATATCATCCCGGTTGAAAATACCCGATTCGGTGATGACGGTTTTATCGCCGCCGGTTTGCTGTAATAACGACATGGTCGTATCCAGCATGGTTTCAAAGGTGTGCAGGTTGCGGTTATTGATGCCGATCATCTGCGTATCCAGTTTGAGGGCGCGCTCCAGTTCTGCAGCGTTATGCACTTCCGGCAAGACAGAGAGCCCCAGCTCATGCGCGCAGCTTGTCAGTTCAGTGACCAGCGCATCATCCAGCATCGCCATGATGACCAGAATCGCATCAGCACCCATCGCCTTGGCCTCAATGATCTGATATGGATCGAGCATAAAATCCTTACGCAGGACAGGTAACGTAACTGCATCGCGGATAGCGGAGACATATTCATCTGCGCCTTGAAAATATTTTACATCTGTGAGTACGGACAGACAGGTTGCGCCGCCGCTTTCATAGGATTGGGCGATAGCAACCGGATCAAAATCAGGTCTGATCATACCTCTGGACGGGCTGGCCTTTTTCACCTCGGCAATAACGGCGTTCTGTTTGCTGGCAACTTTGGCCTGCAATGCTCCGGAAAAATCTAAAGGGGTGCGTTGACTGGCAAGGTTCAGCAACTCACTTTCCGAGCATTGTTGCTTGCACCGGGCAACCCAGCCACGTTTGTATTCAGCAATTTCGTTCAAAATTGACGTCATGATTGTTCACCCAGGGTCAAAATCTTTTTACCGCAAAGAACGCAAAGGCACGCAAAGGTAGAATCAAAAATTATTAACCATCCTTTTTATGCCATTTCGTAATTGGCGAACATGAAAGTTTATCAGAAACCCAAGCCGTTTATCTGACAGCTTTAAATAAGAGAGCAGTTGTGCTTCATGGACGGGGATAAATCTTTCGACAGTTTTTAATTCGATAATAATTGCATTTTCGACAAGCATATCAATACGATAGCCTGCTTCAATTTTATTTCCATCGTAAATAATCGGCAGTGCTAGCTGTGTAACCACATGAACGCCATGCTTGGTTAGTTCATAGCACAGGCAGTGTTCGTATGCAGACTCAAGCAAGCCGGGTCCAAGTGCTGTATGAACAGTCATAGCCGCATCCAGAATCACCCGACTTAATACATTGATGTGTTGTCGATCCATTTTTTCTACCGCCAAGAGCGCAAGGGCACGCAAAGGGAATCGAATAAAAAATTAAATTTCAGGCCCAGTGCTGCACGAAAACTTTGTTGATGTAAAAAAAAGTTTCCGAACCATAAATTTGGTTTTGTTTTCCTTTGCGTGCCTTTGCGTCCTTTGCGGTTCATGGTTTTGATTTTTGGGTGAATGCAATCAGAGCATCCAGTGTCGATTGCACTTTGCCGGAGTCGATAGAATTGGCAGCCAAAGCAATGCCCGCGCCAATCCCATCTACTTTGCCTGCCACCCACAGCGCTGCGCCTGCATTAAGCAACACAATATCGCGCCCGGCACCGCTTTGGCCGGCGAAGATGTGTTTCAGAATCGCGGCGTTGGTGGCTGCATCATCCCCAGCCAAAGCCTCAGGCACACTGTAGGGCATACCGAATGCTTCGGGGTCAATTTCAAAATGAACCGGTTCCTGTCCGGCCTGCACCAGAATCGCATCGGTGATGTCGGTCGTGGTGATTTCATCCAGGCCGTCACGCCCATGTACAATCAGGGCCCGCGTGGTGCCAAGCTTGGCCAATGCGCCAGCCACCAACTCCAGCTTGTCCTGCGCAAACACACCCAGCACCTGATATTCCGCATTTGCCGGATTGGTCAATGGCCCCAGCAGGTTAAACACCGAGCGCACGCCCAGTTCGCGGCGTACAGGGCCGGCATATTTCATGGCCGGGTGCAGCTTTTGGGCAAACAGAAAACCGATGCCGGTCGCATCAATGCAGGCCGCCACCTGTTCCGGACTGATATCCAGATTCACGCCCAAGGCGTCCAATACATCGGCCGCACCGGATTTGGAACTCATGGCGCGATTGCCATGTTTGGCAACCGGCACGCCGCAGGCAGCCACCACGAGCGACACGGCAGTTGAGATATTGAATGTTTTGGCACCGTCGCCGCCGGTGCCGCAGGTATCGATCAACCCGGTGGCCTGTGGCGTGATGTTTGTCGCTGCAGCCCGCATCGCCCTGGCCGCGCCAGCCACCACCGCAGCCGATTCGCCGCGAATGGAGAGACCGGTAAGAATAGCGGCAATCTGGGCCTGCGTGGCTTCCCCTTGCATGATCGCGCCAAACACCGTTTCTGCCGCAGCGCCGGAAATCTCATGGCCCGCCTGTAAATCCCTGATCATCCGAGCTACAGCTTGAATCCTGTATTCCCGACCCATATATCCCCCTGATTCATACATTCCCGGTTCATACATTCCCGGCTCAAACACTCCTGTTTCGGCAGTGATGCCCCATGGCGGCACATTAACTGCATACCTGCTTTTCGTCATCAGGCAGTATTGCCTCCCGAGCCGTACAGGCAAACATGCAAGTATTCCAGCAGCAGAGAAGCCCCCTTGGGGGGCGAGAGTACACAAAAGAAGTCAAAGGCAGGTTTTGATTTTGACTCTGAATCTACACAGCAAAGGAACTCACCATGAGCGTGCTGCAACAACTGTTCACCCGCAAGATGCTGATCTGCATTTTCACCGGCTTCACGTCCGGTCTGCCGCTCTATCTGCTGCTCAATCTGCTGCCGGCATGGCTAAGAAGCGAACAGGTGGATTTAACCACCATCGGCCTGTTCGCCCTGATTCAGTTCCCATACACCTGGAAATTTTTGTGGGCGCCGTTTCTGGATCGTTACATTGTTCCGGGGCTGGGACGCAGACGCGGCTGGATGCTGCTGACGCAGGCCGGGTTGTTGGCAGTGATTGCCTCCATGGGCGCGTTTTCACCGCAGACGGAACTGAATATGATTGTGCTGTTCGCCACGCTATTGGCGCTGTTGTCGGCCACGCAGGATATCGCGCTGGATGCCTATCGCCGTGAATTGCTCAGCGATGAAGAACTCGGGCTGGGCAATTCGGTGCATGTCAATGCCTACCGGGTGGCGGGACTGGTGCCGGGATCACTGGCACTGATTCTGGCCGACCACCTGGCCTGGAGCAGCGTATTTATCATCACCGCCCTGTTTATGTTGCCGGGCATGGTGATGACGCTGCTGGTCTCTGAACCGCATCGAGCCAGTCCTCCGAAGAGTCTCAGAGAAGCCGTGGCTGAACCGTTTCATGAATTTATCGGACGGGCGGGCGTGCAGGGCGCATTGATGGTGCTGGCATTTATTTTCCTGTATAAACTGGGCGATAGTATGTGCACTGCGCTGGCGACGCCATTTTATCTGGATATGGGCTATTCCAAGACCCAGATCGGCCTGATTGCAAAAAATGCAGGCCTGTGGCCAGCAGTCATTGGCGGCCTGCTGGGCGGCCTCTGGATGGTGAAAATCGGCATCAACAGGGCGCTGTGGCTGTTCGGCGTAGTGCAACTGGGTTCCATTTTCGGCTTCGCATGGCTGGCATCGCTGGGGCCGCAGGAGACCATCGGCAGCAGCGAACTACTGAGTCTGGCCTTTGTCATTGGGCTGGAGGCGTTCGGGGTCGGCGTCGGAACAGCCGCCTTTGTTGCCTTTATCGCCCGCTCAACACATCCGGCCTATACCGCCACCCAGTTCGCCCTGTTCACCAGTCTGGCCGCCGTGCCGCGCACTTTTGTCAATGCCGGCGTCGGCTGGCTGGTAGAGGCATTTGGCTGGACGGATTTCTTTCTACTATGTTCGGCACTGGCCGTGCCGGGCATGCTGTTGCTGTTTAAGGTTGCCCCCTGGCGTGAGCAAGTATAAAACCAGCCCGGCAGTGCGTAACCCTTTTACAATCGCAATGCACGGCTAAAGCCGCACCTCCAGTGATCTGAGTAGTGATAGGAGTTAAATATGTTTTCAACAGTAATCAATACTCTTTTTTTCCTGCAAGGAAAAAAAGGTTTCCGATGTTATCTATTGCTGGGGCTATGTCTGTTGCTGGCTGCCTGCCCCTCCCGCGCCATCCATAAACCAGCCCAGGAAGCGGGGCCATCGTATGTCAAAAGCCAGTGGCAGGCGCTGCCCGGCTGGCAAACAGTTCAACTTGCGCCATCACTGCAGGCGCTACGCGCCGAATGCGTATCCTTGAAGAAAAAACCGCAGTGGCAGCAGATTTGCGCCGAGGCCGGACTGCTGGACAGCCATAATAACGACGGCCTGCACCGCTTTTTTGAGCGCCGTTTTTCGCCGTGGCAGTTGCGCAATGGCGACGGCAGCGAACAGGGGCTGATTACCGGCTATTATGAGCCGTTATTATATGGCAGCCGCATCAGAACCAAACGATTCCGATTCCCGGTCTATGGAGAACCAGATGATCTGCTGGTGGTTGATCTGAGCAAATTGTACCCTCAACTCAAAGGCATGCGGCTGCGCGGCCGTATCGAAGGTAAACGCGTGGTGCCCTATTATGATCGCGCCGGCATTGACGGCCCGCACGCGCCGATGGGAAAAGAGCTGCTCTGGGTGGATGATGAGATCAGCCTGTTCTTTTTGCAGGTGCAGGGTTCGGGACGGGTGCAACTCCCCAATGGTTCGATTGTGAAGCTCGGCTACGCCAACCAGAATGGCTACCGTTACAAATCCATCGGCAAAAAACTGGTTGCGATGGGAGAGATGACGCTTGCCCATGCATCGCTTCAGAGTATTCGCCAGTGGGGTATGGATCACCCTGATCGTTTGAAGGAATTGCTCTACAGTAATCCCAGCTACGTCTTCTTTCGTGAAATGCCCGACTCGCAACAGTCCGCCGTCGGCGCCATGGGGATTGCGTTAACAGCCGGTTACAGCATGGCCGTTGATCGGCGCACCATTCCGCTCGGCATGCCGGTATTTTTATCAACCACATGGCCGAACACGGACAAACCGCTGAATCGACTGATGCTGGCGCAAGATACGGGTGGCGCCATCAAGGGCACGATTCGGGGTGATTTTTTCTGGGGCTTCGGCGACGAAGCCGGCAAACAGGCAGGCAGCATGAAACAGAAGGGACGCATGTGGGTGCTATACCCCCTCGGCATGCAGCCTGCGCTCAAAACGGCAGCACGTTAGATGATTATTTCCCCTGTTTCCCGGCCAGTATAACCAGGCGCCTTTCAAGTCGCGGCAACCATGCCATCGGCGGCGTCAGCATCTGCTGACTCAGGTGGTTGAAACTGTCTCTGCGCTGCTGACTGGCCAGCACTAGCAGAACCTCGATGCCATCGCATTGGCCGACTGAACATTGGCCGACTGAACGCCCGAGCATTTCCGTAAACACACAGAGGTCGTGATAGTCGCCCAACTGATCCTGTACCTGCTTGAGATCCTGCAATGATCTTTTACAGCACTTGTCGCACTCCCTGCAAGGCGCCAGCAGGTATCGGATTTGCTTGATATTGATGCGGCACTTGTGCATTTGTCTGGCCGAAGCATCGCTTTCCTCTGCGGCCATCAAATTGCGCAGTTCAGAGGAGAGCCTGCTGACACGTCGCTTGAGTTTGCCTTGCGCCAGGTGCACCATGGGATCGGCCAGTGCGTCTGATTTCCGAACCACATGCCGAATCCTCTTGCCAAGCGTCGGCCACTGCTTGCGAATGTGCGCTATCGCATACTGCACCTCTTGTTCGCGCTGGCGATGCAGTTCGCTGACATAACCGTTGAGCGCTTGCGATGCAGGCACGGATACGACCTGCGCATCAACCCATAATGCGAACACTTCAAGATCGCGACCACGGCCGGTTGCCGATGCCAGCCTGGAAATATCCCTTGTCAAAACAGAGATGGTCTTGTCATCTTTGCCGAACGCTTGGAACCAACTGTGCAAGCTCCTAAGCGCAACGCGAAAGTCATGCAGGGCATTCACCTCTTGGCCAAGAGCGCTGGCAGCCACATCGGCCTGATGCAACAGCCGCTTCAGATGCTTGCGAATCATCGTTCCGGCGTCAGCCAGCTGACAGCAACCGTGCCACCGAGCGCTGTGGCCAGCCAGTTCAGTGAATCGACCATATCCTGACGCGCATGCCAGGGTGGATTGACCACCAGCAGACCCGAACCGCGCATCTGCATATCGATGCCGGAATCGATACAGGCTGCAGAACAATCAAACTCCAGCCGCAGGATATTCGGGATAGCCGCTCGCTTGAGGCCCTGAAACAGCGCCAGATGGCGATTCGCAGGCAACAACGGATACCAGATCACATAGACGCCGCCGGCAAAATGCTTGTATGCAGCCGCCACGGCGCTGGCAATATCGGCATACTCCTGTTTAACCTCATAGGAAGGGTCGAGAAAAATCAGGCCGCGTTTCTCTTTCGGCGGCAACAGTGCCTTCAATGCTTCAAAGGCGTCGCGCTGGTGCAGTGCGCAGTTGCGGCTATGGCAAAAACTCCGGCGCAGGGCGTCAAATTCCTGTGGATGCAGATCGCAGGCAGCCAGTCGGTCACCGGGCCGCAACATCGATTGCAACAGTGCGGTGGAACCTGGCAGGCGGGTAAACCCGCCTGCGCTGTTTTCCGCTGCAATCCGCGCAAACCAACGTTGCACGCCGGCGGGAACATGATCATGACGCATCGGCCATAAGCGCGCGATACCGGTCTCAAACTCCCTAGTTTTCAGGGCTTCGGGGGCATCCAGATCATATATACCCCGACTGGCAAAGGCATCGAGCATGAATATCGGCTTGTCCTTGCGGAGCATGCCGGCGGCAATATCGCCGAGCAGGATATGTTTAACGACATCGGCATGATTGCCGGCATGGTAGATGTGCTGATAACTAAGCATGGCCGCATTATCACGGCATTGTTCGGCGATGGCGACAGTTTTAGCCT
>JALUWF010000106.1 GCA_027019785.1 Mariprofundus sp.
CATTTGCGAATGATATGTTTGCATGTACTAATTGATCCCTTAATTCATACCCATCATTGTATCCAAGATATGACGCTGGAACTCCGCTTACTGCTACTAATTCATTTCGCTGAAATTCAAGATCCTGTGTCGCATTAGCTGGATCACCTAGATTTTCAACATTAACATCCACGAAGGATTTACCATTTTTCGTAACAGTTATCAAATCTTTAAAATCCGTAATAATATTGGAAATATCAGAGGTTGCCAGGTTACTACCAGTAATGCGCTGGTTCCGTAGTTCTTCTTTTAATTTACGAACTACGGTCGATGCATTTTCTCTTGATCCAATATCTAATGTCCATTTACGAATAGTTGCGGATTTAGAAAGCCTAGACAATAAATTAGTCAACTGAATCAGTAAATATAACTTAGCAGGGTATGCCATCGTATCGATTACGGAGTTACCGTTTAGGTAATTCATTCGAATAATATTCCCCGGTTTAATGTATCGAACGTGGATCTTAGGATTCGATATATTAGATTCGCCAGCACTAACTAATAATCTTTTAACAGCCCATAAAACCTCAGGGGATAATTTACTTTCAATCTCACTACGATAATCATTAATTGCCTTTTTCTTATCCCTAGCATGAATATCTAATTTAACATTCATTTTGGAAATAATACGACTAACAATTGCAGCTGAAAAATCCTTAATTTTAACAGTAACACCTTTTTTACGAATTTTATGGCCGTGCATATTTAATCCGCCGCCAGTCATATTGACAGAATTCATAAATTGCCGCATAACATTAGTTGAATTGGAAACCTTAGGAGTATCATCTACTGAAAGCTGAACATATCCTAATGTCATGCCATATTCAGTTTTTAATTCTACAATTTTTTTAGGATCATGGTATCTGGTAACGAACCTTTTGAATACATCTGTTTCATCGTCTAATTTTTCACCAGAATCCGATTGACCAACCTCATTAAATAACTCGGAACCGTTTAAAAGTAATTCAGACTCAATATTATCATTTTCAATTAATACGGATTCTTCGAAAGATATTTCATCATTATCGAATTCTAGTAAATATTCAGCAAACTGATTAGTTTGATTCGCATCGAGTTCAATATGTTTTGAAGCGGATTCAGTTATTAGCCGTTTAAATGGTCGTGAATCGAACTCTTGAGGTTCGACCTCTTCTTTAACAACTTGTATTGATCCATTTTTCTGATCCGGTTTTGGATAGTTAACAGTAACGTCTTTTAAATCAATAAACTCTAAAAACCCTTCACCGTAAATAAGAGTATCCTTAGTAATAGCCTTTAATAATTTAAAAAAGTCCTGTGTCTTAAAAAAGGATTCTGCAAACTTTTTGGCATCCTCCGATTTACTTTTATCAATATTTGGTTTAACATGAAATGCATAGTGTTTGTTTGAAACGGCATTTCTAAGAAACGTGTTATTCATATAGACTGTAATTGCACGCTTTGCTATCTGAACATTGTCATAAATAGCATCGTACATTTTGAACCTTGCTAATCTATTTTTCGGTTGTTCCAAATCCGTAAACAGTTTAGATAATTCGTCTTCTGGTAATTCTTGTTTACCCTCTTGAGCCGCAGACAAAATTGTATCGACAGTTGATTGATCTGAATTTTGATTTGCAGATGCATTGTCGAAAGGTATGGATGCGACCACGGAATTAAATCTATCTAAGGATTTATCGAAATCATCCGAGGGTTTAAATGTATCAAATAGTGCCAAAACTTACCCTCCTCAATTAAAATCGCGTGATAAATCGTCGTACATGTTCAGATATAATTGCTTTAGTGCATCATGTATGGTTGATATAATCCCATACTCGGAATAATACTTATATAGTATTTTACGCCGATATTGTTTAGAAAGCATACCGTTGACTTCGGATATGTTTGATGCCAATAGTTCTTCAAACTTAATTTGACCAGGTTTGCCTAAAAAGTCTTCCTGGAAAGTCACTACTAAGGCTTTAAACTCATTTTTCTTTAAATGAAAAACAACACGAATTGAGTCCGTTAAAGCCTGCATGTCATCGTTATATTGCAATATTGATTCCTATTAGAAAAATAAGTGGGCGTGTTTCAGCCCACCATTTTTTGGTTTATTAATCTTCGCTTACTTTAGCATTTTCAACAATCATGTTTTCGAGAACAGTTGTAGCAGCGGCTGAATTTTCATTCAAAACTCGACCACGCAATTCGTCATCAAGTTCTTCAAGCAATGCACAACATGCACTGGCAATAGCGTCTGAAGTAGCACTTCGTACAAATTCAGAAGTTGTCGGTGTAGACATAATATAACTCCACAGTACCTATTAAGTAGATACAAATAATTTTATTTTTATAGGATTAAACTATCCAATTCCAAAGCAGGTGTACTTGCTTCAACTAAAAATTCGGTATCTATTTCAATACCCATACCACCCTCTAACGCGCCTAAGCTCGTTTGAAGACTGGCTGTTTTAGTTTGTGACTCGGATGCTTCCTTAACTAATCGCTCATACGTATCATAAATACCAAGTGTCTGTTTACTGAATATATGAATTTTTTTGGCATCGCGATTACCATCTTTAGCTTTTGTTATCTTTACTTCAAAGGGAACTAAACGACTTAAGTCGGATGAGAGATTCAATAAAGTCGAATCCCCACCAATATCCCCCTTGATTTGATCTGAAATTATATCAATATCCGGTCTTTGACGGATCATGTAAATATAATCTGCATATCGGACTTTCTTATACGAGTCACCAATCACATTATTACTAAGTTCTTGTTGAACGTTTTCAGAAATTCTTGAATTCTGTGTAATGGTAACGATTGGTATTGCATAATTTCTCGCAGCGGTTCTCATCTCTTGCAATATTTCACCATGTAAATTGTAGTCATCTTTGTAAGAATCATATTTGGATGATGAACTTTTCATAACATCAAGATAGTCAATGAATAAAGCTTTAGGGGATAATCCTTGCAACTTTAATTTATCTAGAAATCTTGTACCGTCTCGCATACTAAAACTGTTTTCATTGCAATGTTTAATAATAAAGGATACCTTCGATCCGGTAATGGTTACAATTGCGTCAGAGATGATTTGGTTCAACAAATCTATGCCGAGCCCCGTGCTATTCATATTAATTTTATCTCTTTCGTTTTGGTTTTGGAAATACGTACTTAAAACTTGAAATAATCTTTTAACAATTCTTGTATCATAATTTCCGAACACAGAAATAATACGACGAAGAAGTTTATGAATATCATCCTCTAGAGTAATAAAAATGATAGCGTCATTGTTAGTAAAAGTATTCAGGTTCTTCATTATCAAACCCTTAGTAATGTTCAACATGAAAATACTTTTAGCATGATTTGAAGGCCCAGCAATAATATGAACGGAAGAGGTTTCTAAACCATCAACATTCTCATCGAAGAGTGTATATCCGGTATCATAATGATTATATGATGTTGTCAGAAATTGAGTAATATCTTCTACAGCTTTACGAACACTATCATTATCTTTAAATACCAAATAATCGGATAGCATATCCTCTGTAGCAACGGTCTTCAAAGTAGACAATGTGTCATATGCATCCAATACAGTGGCTTTATACTCTTGAGCGACATTTAAAATGGAAAAATCCTCGGAAGTTGCTATATTACGAAGATGATCAATTGAAATCAAAACGTTGTCAAGAGTTAACATTTCATTGTAAATCTGTACAGTATAAATTAAATCATCAATTTCTTTTTGAAACACTTCGACGGTAGAAATTCTATCGGCAGAAACCTTCTTAAGAAGGGACATTGAAAAAGGATCGATATTTGAAAACTGTTCGAAGACATTGTCGTAGGTTATAAGACGGGAGACAATATCAACTTTTAAATTAAGTATTTGTTTACTGAGATCGATTAAGGATAGTATTTGTTTTTTGGAAACGGCAAGATTATTGCGATTTCTTACTTCCTTAGCAATCGATTCCATAAACGTTCTAAACAATGCTGTAATATCTGAGTCTTTACCAAATCCTACGATAGAAGCTGAACCAAAATCGGATTGATAAAGAGCTATACGCAGAAGTTTATGGAAAAACGGAACACTCGCCATTTTGAAAAATACGGCATCCCGTAGTCCTACTTTGGAGTCAACTTGGTTGTATTGCATAGCAGGTATGTGTGGGATGGACGGTATGGTTGGTATAGTTGGAACCGCTTGATTAATATCTGTTGCGGGCATAGATACTCCTAACATTAGTTTGGTGGGCTCTCGCCCTACGTATTAATATTATCTATTTACTTTTGGTTTTATTTTTGATATGGGTTATAACCCCTTTAAGTATTTACTATTCGATACAATCTAAAAAGATAATGGATATATAGGCATATTAGCCTCAGGGAGATTTATTATGAGCTTTTCAACAATTTATTCACTAGTAGCAATAGCAATATCAGTTTGGGCGTATATCGACCCATCGTTCTGGTTAATTTGTTCAGCAGTAGTATTGTTTATGGCAATTCCACAAGTAATTATGTTGGATGCTGCCATACATGTCATCGAAAGTGACAAAATCTAATAGGTTTCGAGAGTGCACCTTTAAGCACTCTTTTTTATTTATTATTCGACGCAATCTAAAAAGATAATAGAAGTATAGGCGTATTAGCCTTGGGAGATTAATTATGAACACAAGAATTGCAATTGCCATAGTGGCGTGTATAACATTATGGGGATGCGTATTGGCGTGGATGGTTAGTCATCCGACACCAATTGTGCAACTGGATACAGTAACACATAAATGTGTGAAGGTCATCCAAAGTGATGATGCGCATTACACATGTACCAATCTACCACCAAAATATACGACAGAGTATGTTGCACATATTCTGAGGAACTAAGAATAAGGGGGAGAAATCCCCCTAGACTTTTATTTGATTAATTGAATAAATATCCAATGTTGCACACATTCTATACGTATAATACGAAGCTAATGATAATCTAGTAATTGAAGGAATATCACTTGGCACGACATAATTATTGATATAGTTTGGGGTATTATATGATATAACTGATCCATAGTTAGCTGCAGCCAAAACATTGGATACGAAGGTGGGAAGTATAACATTAATGTCCAAAATAGAATCATAATTAATAGCAGCGGTCAACAGCGTCATAAATTTAGAGCCACGGTCAGCAACACTGGTATTCGTATCCAGAGATAAACTAAAAGCAACATCAACAGAATCGAACATATTAGAAAAATCAACAGAAGAGTTAAATATACCATCCAATATCATCTTAACAACACTTGTGAACTCTATCCCAATTGCGGTCTCTAAAAGACTTTTATTTATTGGGTCTGAACTAGCAAATGTGATGGATTGTATATAGTTGTCCAGGAAAACGGCAAGATTCGTTGGATTGTTAACTCCGCCGATCATAATATTGGTAGGAAGTGTTACGGCCGAATTATATTTGTCTATATCTGGATCTAAACTTTCAATAAAATATTTATAAAGATACATTTTAAAGTTTAGAAAATCCACGGCATTTTCAGATAGTTCTAAGGACACAAAATCTAAATCTTCTAATAAATCACTATAGTTTGCAAAATAATCATTTTCAAAAAACGTGACCAATGCATTGTCATCTATAGTAGTTGGGGCAGTCAATCCGGATGATAACGATAACGATGTTAATGCATCAACATGGTATCCTTTGAGGAGTTCAATATATCTAGTTGAAAAGTTCTGGATAAATATCCCCATATTCGAATCGAAATAAGCCTTTAATTTGGGGTATATGGATGAAGCGAGAGCAGAAGATATAGCGGTTTTAACTTTAGTAATTACTACCGGAGATAAATTACTAGTACCTGTAATAGAATTAAAATAATACGTTGTTAATCTACTAAGCAATCCATAATTTGATCCAAAATATTTAGCAATATCGGCATCAATAACAGCAGAACTGACATTAGAGCCAGGGTCGGTGAACTTGGATTGTATGTAGCTGTTATAAGGATAACCGGTCCAAATAGAGGATGAAAATACGGAACTAAGATAGCTAACCATGTAATCGTGGATAAAAAGAGTGGAGGTTGAGGATTGTGTGGATGGTGGCATATCTTCAATAGAACTAGTCAGTGCAATTTTAATAGCGTTAGACATTGATAAAGTGCTATAATTAATAATATAATCATATGGATACAATGCTGCGGATAAACTATCGGCCTCAATTAATTCAAACTGGAGATTAAGTAAATCGTATTTTGGAGAATTGAAAAACTTGTTATTATTGTTTGGGTGTAATCTACTTTCTGCGATATCGGATATGATTGCAATATTCGAATATCCTTTGGTTGTATTAGTTACATCCAAATACTGTGTTCCAGAAACGACATGCCTGTTAAACCTCAAAATAACAGATTTTGAATCTAAAAATATAGGTAATATCGTTCCAGTTAATAGGTCCGAGTGCATAGTACTTATCGAACTTTTCAATATATTGATTTGCGTAATTGGATTCAATTGATCTAATATTCGCATAGTTGAAAAGTCTAACATCGTTTGTGTCAAAGTAGGTAATTGCATATATCCCGCCTATTTCTTTTTCGTCATTAAAAGATTAGCATGTTTTTTAGCTTTCCATCTATTTTCATTATATGGGTTGAGTTGCTTATGTATTTGCTGATTAGTATTCGGAACTTTCGCATAAGATGGTGGAGATGTTGTTAAATTAGCTGCAGCTTGAGCATTTTTTGAATCGGCGAGAGATTGTGGTCGAAATGATTCAAGTATACTACCAACAGTTGTCATAGCACTATGCACCCCATTGCCATTAATATCGACTGCTGCATTTGGGGATAGCGTACCATCCTTATTATATCTAAAATCCGGATTGGGAAGACTTGCTACGTTTTTAACGCCATCTGGATATCTAAATTCACGGGTATTCATTAATAAACTGGAATCTGTATTGTCATGCATGAATGCTGCAAATCCTTCGGATGCAGGTTTAATGGAAACATTGATGTCGACAGATAGCGGTTGTCTAAATTTATTATAAGCTGTGTCATTACCACCTCGACGGATACTAATATTGTCAATAGTGGCTAGGATCATATCTGTTATACCGTAGGCTTTGACCGTAACATATGATGCCCCACCATATGTTATTCCATCTGTAGTAGTTGGGGATGTTAACAATAACATATATGTTAATGGTTCAACAATAAATTTCTGAATAGCATCCGGGTGCCCATATGGGCTGATTAATCTGACATTGAAATTTAAGGCAGGGGAATAACTTGAACCAGAATATGTTTTGGGCATAGATATGTAACTGAATTGGGCAGCATTATTCAATAACAGTTTGGCCACACCGCCGAGTCCTGTTACTATATTATTACCGGCCTTTTCAGCAGACGTCAAAGGCTTATCTTTTGTTCCAACCGAAGTAAGGGCACCTGCAGCCTGATCAATAACAGATGTTAATTTTCCCACTACGGCTTGACCAAGTTTAGATCCGACAGCAGCCGAACCTTTTTGGGCTGTTCTGATTAGTGGTGATATTTTACTGACAAGACCATTAAGTCCAGATTCAATTAAATTGGTACTGTATGATGTGCCGAATTCTTCCTGGAATGTTGATTCACCAGTAACCCACAGCCGCAAAGCTGTGGGTGCTGGTTGACCAGTATTTGTTTTATCCAAACCATATGCTATACATCTATTTCGAAATTTCTCAGTTGGATCTTTAAACCCGAGACTGAGATCCTGCCCTCGATTATAAACTCTAAAACTTGGATGTTTCGAGGTTAAATCTATTTTATACGCAGCCGGGAATAAATCCACAATATTCAAACCTTGTCTAAACCAATTTGTTACTTTAAACCCAGGATCAATTGTCTGGCGTAATTTAAGGGTATTGCCTATATCCTGGATTCTATATGTCTTGTCTTCAGATGAATTTGGCATAAGGATCTCCCTTGAATTATATTAGGCCCGAAAATGATACGGCTTGATTTGATACTGAATTTGGAGCAGCTGAGAACAAATTATCAACAATCGATTGCAATGAATTGTGTTCCGTTAATACTTCAGATGGACTGGCATCCGCTTGAGGTATTTGGGGTTGAACCAATTGTGATATAGCTGTTACAACTGAAGATAATTTACTATCCAACATGGAAAGAATCGAAGATGAAGAGTCTTGTGAAGCAGTTTGGGCTACAGTTGTACTCGGAGTACTAGTATTCGAATCTTTCGAAGTGTTGGATGTAGGAACCGAACTCGAAGAATCGACACTACTAAGTTGTATTTTCTGTGGTTGATTCGTTGGAGACGGCATTGCAATATTTGAGCCGGTATCGTTATTAAAAGCCACATTATTACCACTCGATAATAAACCGGTTATTTTAGAAACATAATTTCTCGTTTCGGCCGGCATTTGACCCAATCCTTTACGATCAACATTACCCATACCCCAGTTATATGCAGCTAACGCTCTCGGTACATTACCATTGTATCTCTTTAATAATGTTCCAATATATCGCACGCCACCATCGAGATTCTGCGCCGGGTCAAATGGATCAGATATACCTAAATCCTTAGCTGTCGCAGGCATTAATTGCATCAAACCTTGTGCACCAACACCGGATCTAGCATTCGGATTAAAGTCACTTTCGGTTTTAACTATTGCATTAATAAGAGGTTCCGGTACACCATATTTATTGGAGGTTGAATGGATTAATTTTCCAATATCTTTCGTTCCACCAGATATGGAACTCATGTTCGGCTTAATATTTTGTATATTAATACTTGGTGTAGAAATAGACCCCGGGTTAATTGGCATTACAGCCGCACCAACATCTGGGATGAAAAAATCCCCAATCTTAGACATTGTTGATTTCGTACTAGATCGACTCGTACCATCCATTATTTTATTGGTCGGTAAATTGGCAAGATTTCGATCATTGGTACGCTGGAGGTACAGTTTATCACCAACATTACTATGCCCAAATGGATTATCTATTCGATCCTGTTTAGCTTTAGCTTCCGCCGTTAATTCCTTCGGATGAGTCAAACCTAAATAATTAGTCAATTCATGACCTTTACTTGGTAAAAAATTTGCAACTTTACCAAAGCTGGTTTTGTTGAACTTCTTTAAATGTTCCGATTTCTTAGCTGCTGCCATATCTTTAAGCTGTTGTCTATGACTCTTAAGGGATGATCCAAATCTCTTATTATATCTAGATATAAATTTCTTACCAGCTTCACTATCGGTTGGACCAATAATGTTTAAACTGTGTAAGGCATTCTTAAACCAACCACGGTCAGATTTAGTATTAGCCATTTTCTTAGCTAATTCAAGATCGTTAATATTTGTTCCAGATAAGGATGACCCGAATCCGTGTTTAATGCCTTGTTTACTGAGCTTTAATAATTCTTTCTCAGCCTCGGCTGCACCTTTCTGGTCACCGGATTGTTTCATACTTCGGATACTGTTTCGAAGGTCGTCTATTCGAGTAAAACGTTCTTTACCATGATAACCGAGGAATAAATGTTTTAATCCAGTAGCACCTCGACTAAAAAACCCAGGCTTGTTGTCTTTTATTTCATAATTATGTGTGGCACGTTTTAAATGTGAGTAGTCTATTGCATTCGCCGAAGTTGGGTTGTTAACACTTGACGCTTGAATTTGAGAGGCTGTTAATGGGTGGGTACCTTTTCCAGCTTTAACAAATGCTTTCAAACTCTTAGATAACGGATCACTTACATTCTTTTTAAACTCACCGATTAATGTCCCAATTACGGATTCTGATTTTTTGGAATCGGATAAGCGACTCGCAACACTAGAACCGAACATGTTGTTATATCTTGAGATAAACGTCTTACCAGCTTTACTATCAGTCGTACTCAATCCTAAAAAGTTTAATACTTTTTCAAATATACTTTGTTTAGTATCTTTAGAATTCGCCATATGTTTAGCTAACTCCAGATCATTAATATTAATACCAGATAAAGATGAACCTTCCCCAGTTTTAATACCTTGCTTACGGAGTTTCAGTAATTCCTGCTGTGCATCCGAAGCCCCACGCTGATCTCCAGAGTTTTTTAAATCACGAATAGTAGAACGGAGTTCATCCATACGAACAAATCGTTCTTTACCTTTATACCCAAACAGCATGTGTCTTAAACCAGTACTGGCCTGACTAAATAATCCAGGAGTGGTGTCTACATTTTGAGCGTTTGTCGATGGGGTATTCGTCTGTTCACCATTTATGTAATCCATGCCATGGTTATACGCAGATGAAACCAGACCTGACCCAGTCGCCAGTGCACCCGTAATAAAACCAGAAGCGGAGGATGGAGTTATACCATTTTGATTTTTAATCGAATCTACGACGTCCGAGCCTTTGGACATAATCGATGCAATAAATCCAGTCGGTTTATCTTTAGTATTTATCGTGCCAGGGGATATCGAATTAATGATATCTGCGCTTTTGGACATAACACTATCTTTAAGGCTTAAAATCATACCTTTGGTTGGTACTACCTTTTCTTCAGACGGACCGAACAATGATTTGATAATGTTTGAACCTTTAGTTAATGTTGCTGAAAAAAAGTTAGTGGTCGAAGTCTTTAATTTAGACATGGTCGCACTGATATCTATAGAATCGATAATATTCGTTCCTTTAGAAATAACAGAACTTACAAAATCGGAAGGAGTTGAAGTATTGATACTTGTAGTTTCCGATTTACTTGATCCGAAAAACGAGGATACTGTATCAGATAATCCTTTAGCAGCTGCGGTTGCACTCATTACCGCTGGATTAGAAGAAACAGAATCAACTAAAGATGATCCTTTAGATAATGCCTGATCCTTGAGTACTAATGCCTGGTCTGTTAGTTCCTTAACCTTAGCAGTTGCACTCTTTACAGCTGGATTAGAAGAAACAGAATCAACTAAAGATGATCCTTTAGATAATGCCTGATCCTTGAGTACTAATGCCTGGTCTGTTAGTTCCTTAACCTTAGCAGTTGCACTCTTTACAGCTGGATTAGAAGAAACAGAATCAACTAA
>JALUWF010000107.1 GCA_027019785.1 Mariprofundus sp.
ACTCTCTTTCTCTTTGCTGACGTTACCATCCTCTCCGACAATGGTCGTACTGCTCTTTTTTCCGAATGGCGGGTTGGTCAGTACCAGATTGAATCGATCCCCCGGATCAGCAGCCAGCGAATCACTGACTACAACCGGCATGGATTCATCGTTGGCGATCCCATGCAACATCATATTCATGGCGCACAGCCGCGCCGTGCCCTGTACCAGTTCCCACCCCTTGAATGTTTTCGACTTTAAATCCTGTTTCTGATCCCTGGACATATTCGGGTTGTGATGAACCACATAATCATGCGCTGCCAGCAAGAAGCCGCCTGTACCACAGGCCGGATCGCAGATGTTCTCGCCCGGTTGCGGTTGCATCACATCGACAATCGCCTCAATCAGCGGCCTTGGTGTAAAATACTGACCCGTCCCGGATTTTGTATCCTGCGCGTTCTTCTCCAGCAAGCCTTGATAGGCATCGCCCTTCACATCGGCATTCATGATCGACCAGTTCTCACGCCCGATCAGATCGACAATCAAGCGTCGGAGCTTGGCCGGATCCTGAAACTTGTTCTGTGACTTATTGAAAATCAGCCCCAGCATGCCTTTCTCTTTGCCCAGCGTTTCCAGCGTATGGCGATAGTGATCGAACAGTTCATCACCATCACGCGATATCAATCCGTTCCAGTCAAAGCCTGCCGGTAGCATGGATGGCTGATTATACGGTGGCCGGCTGCGCTCATCGGCCATTTTCAGAAACAGTAAATAGGTCAACTGCTCGACATAATCGCCATAGCTCATGCCATCATCGCGCAGCACATTGCAATAGTTCCAGAGTTTATTCACGATATCTGCCGGACTCATGCTGTTTCTCCTCTTTGAATCTGTTTGACCGACGCTTCAAGTCCGGTGAACACAGTATCCGAAACCAGCTGAGGAAATCCAGTTGGCAGCATCGCATTCACATCTCTGATCACCTTAGGCGTTGCAGCCAGGATATCTTCAATGATAGCATCAATCTCGCCACCAAGCCCCAGTTTCGCAGCAACGGAATAGAAATGCCGGGGATAAATATCCTTCAACTTGTAGTGCGCACTTTTTGAACGAAAGGCCATGGCCTGTTTCACATCATGCCAACTGAGATGATTGGCCTGCTCGCCAATAATCGGGCGCGCAGAAAGTACATCATACATCGGTGTCATACGGTATGTTCCGGCAGCTTCATGAAAGATACTAAAGTTCTTCGCATGTCCATCTGTAGCGGCAAGCATCCAGAACAGTATCTGGGCTTTGTAAAATGCGCTGCGATCCTGATCCGCCATGCTGGAACCGCGTAACAGCCCGAGAATATCGGCTACTCCCGGCCCGCCATCACTCTCATACTTCAGCTCCGGCGGCACGCCCAATGCCTGGCACATATCTTCCTGAGGCAATCGTAACCAATAATCACCTTTTGTAGAGCGCTTTCGATCAAACCGCTCTACAACCAACGCCTTGCTTTCACCAAACCGTGCTATGTCACAATGAGCAGTTTCTACGCCATAGGCCTGCATGATTTTGGAGCACAGCCATTCATTCTCAATGGATGTGCTCATATCTGCGCGCATATTGCCCACCAAACCAAGCGGCAACTTCATGATATGGGTGGTTGGTGTCGTACCGACAGGCGCATGCCATTTCTCGTTATGCCACAACAGCGCTGTTTTCTCCTGTGCCCCGGCTATGGAGATGCGGAACTCCTGCCTCTCTTCTCCCGGCAGCACAGTCGCGACAGCGGCATTCAGGTGCTGTTCAACGTCCATCTCTGTCAGCGGACGCGCCTCGATTTTGTTCCAACCCACGGGTTCTTCATCCTCAGGCAATAGCTGAATAGCGCCTACACAGTCCCTGCCAATTTCCGCCAGTAAATCGAAAGGCGATGTTGTGCGGGTAGCATAATTTTGCTGAATGCGGCGACGGATAGCCATATTGTCGGGGAGCAGGTTATCGAAAAAGTTTTCAACCAGATCGCCCTTGTACGGGCGGTTCCCCGGCTGAAATGGCATGGATAGAGATAGCATTCGTCCATGCGGTGAATCAAGCCATGAATCAGCGTACTGAAATGCCTGCGGCTTGTTTTTATACACATGCCAGGTTCCGGCTAATTGACCGTTCATCCAGACATTCAACGACTGGCGGTTCTTCGACCGTCTGCGCTGCGGCATCACCATGCATCCACATCGGCAGGCGCATCATGCTCTGCCTTGCTGTCTCTTTTTCGGATTACCAGATCAGCATCCAGTTCAGACAGTATTTGTAAGATACGCTCAAAACGTACGCTTTCCGGTTTTTCCTCAATAGCAGCCACCCGGCGCTGAGATATACCCAGCCTTTCCCCCAAATCCTGTTGAGTTAATCCGGACTGTTTTCTCATGTTCTTCAGAAGCGATGAAAGCTGTTGAGCGATCGCAATTTTGTATTCCATATTCCAACCTCGCACGCCAATATAGAATAAAAACAATCTATTGTAAATATAGAATAATAAGAAGCTAAATTAGTATTAGCATACTTTAACGACTTACCACGCATCTATTTAGGCTCTATCAACAACGCCTTTCTTCAAACGTTCTGTGAATTCATGGCTCATTTTGATTTGGGTTTAATGCGGGTTGATCCGTACAATTCAATCTCGGCTTTCGCTGTCTCTTCCTC
>JALUWF010000108.1 GCA_027019785.1 Mariprofundus sp.
AAACGGTCGCATTCCCAACACACGAAAAGATGCTTCGCGCGCCACGGCAAAGGCTTCGGGTAGCAGGTCATCTTCTGTTTCACCCTGTTCGAGCCGATTGCGAAATTCTTCTGTTTTGGCGGCCAGAGCCTCATCACTGAGAGACTTCATGTCGGCTTCCAGCGCATTGATCTGGTTGGCGAGCGGCCATAATTCTTTGAGCAAACGATCATTGCGGCTGCCGAACAGCTTGGTAAGAACTTTTAACATGGCGATTAGAACTCCAAGGAAAATTAAGGCTGCGCAACCTAGCATGCAGCAGGGCAGGCACCAAGCAGACAGGCGCAAACTGCCTTCTTGCTGATATTCCGGCTGTTTTTTTGACAAATCCGGTTTACGCTTGGCGGCGTGTATTATTCCATTACGAAAAACATCTTGTGCAAAATGTGGAAGAAATATTCGCTAAACAAAGAATTTTCTTGGCACTCTTTGCGTCTGAAGGTGAATTGTGACCGAAGGAAATGCCTGTGGTGCGCTTGCCCAAGAGAGGCTCCCTTGGGGGGATGGCGAGATACAAGGGTTGAAAAACAATTGTCTCGCAGAGCCACAAAGAGCGCAAAGGGGAAATGATGATTAAAAAGCTAAAGCAGATGTGGAAACAGGCGTCAGCCAGTCCGCAAGAGAAAAAACAGCATGACGTATCGCTGGCCGTGGCGGCGTTGATGGTGGAAGTGATGCGTATGGATGGTCATCTCGAATCTTCCGAGCGCAGCGAAATTGTGCTGGCACTGTCCCGGCGTTTCAGCCTCGATCAGGTGGAGATCCATGATTTGATTGAAAACGCACTGCAGGAAGTTGAGCAGGCGCTGGATCTGCACCAGTTCACCTCGGTGGTGGTCAAAGGTTTTTCCACCCGGGAGCGCATCGGGATTCTATCCGAATTATGGGCCGTGGCCATGGCCGACGGCTTTGTTGACCCCTATGAAGAGCAATTGATTCGCCGCATGGCGGATCTGATGGGGTTACACCACGCCCAGTTCATCGAAGCCAAAATTGCCGCCGGCGTAGCGTAGTATGATTTGTGAAAAATGGTGATGCAGGTCATGCACACGAGAGACAATCACTGTCAGCATTGCCTCCACTGTTATCGGCAACCATAAGGAGATATTATGTTACTAAAATCATTACTGAAATCAAACAAGTCCGTGTTATTGTTGATGTTGAGCCTGATAATCGGACTACTCGCGATTCCAAGCGCTGATGCAGCCAGCAAAGCCGAGATCAACGCCAAGGTGAAAGCCACCCTGACCACCTTTTATTCGCAGGTGCATTCAGGGCGAGAGCTGGCCAACAAGGCCTCTGCCATCCTGGTGTTTCCGGAAGTGTTCAAGGCGGGATTTCTTGTGGGCGGCGAATATGGCGAGGGAGCTATGCTGGAACATGGCAAAACCACCGGATACTACAACACTGCATCCGCTTCGATCGGCTTGCAACTGGGCGCCCAGATGAAATCGCAGATTATCATGTTCATGACCCGCGATGCTCTGAAAAAGTTCAAGTTCAGCAAGGGGTGGAAGGCCGGCATCGATGGCAGCGTAGCACTGGTGACAGTCGGCGCGGGTGGCGACATCGACAGCAATACGGTGAAAGACCCGATTATCGGTTTCATCTTTTCCAACAAAGGGCTGATGTACAACCTCACATTTGAAGGCTCGAAAATCACCAGGCTCAAGAAATGATGGCGAGGCAAACTGACATGGGGTGATTGCCACAGCCCATGAAAATATCTTTTTTTGGTTCAGGATTTTGATTTAATTCGCGTCCATTCGCGGTTCGCTTAAAGCTTTGGATTGTATGCTATACGATTCAGATAAAACGTATCCGTTCTCCGCGATAGCGGCTTCGTCCAACAGATAATACCGCGTGATAGCAAACATCCCTATTCATGCGAGGTTACTAATCAAGAAATACAGGCTACTGTCTGATCCAAGGCATTGCTATATGCAATCAGATGAGGACGGGATTCGGATTCTGCTTCAAGATAGTTGCGTACGCCGAGCATGGCGCGGGCATAAGCGCCTTGGCTTAGTGCGCCGGAAAAGAGTTGATGGCGCAGGAAAATTAGCATGGTTGTGAGCACATCGGTTTCGCAGTAATCGCGAATCGCCTCAATTTGACCGGCCTCGAACATATCCCGCACGTTATCGCCGGCTGTTTCCAGTTTTCCCGGCACATTGAATGCCGCCGCCACTTCATCCATGGAGCAGCGCGCCGATGCGCCGAAATCGGATAGCACTTCCAGCAAATCGCAGTGATATTCTTTTGAATAGCGTGTCTCGTAATTGTTCCATTTATCGCCCTGCGTAAACCAGCGCGGGCAGGATAAGCCGTGTGCCATGGCGCGGTATTTCAGCACCGGCATATCGAAACTGCGACCATTGAAGCTGACCATCTGCGGGGCGCGGGTTTCGATGAGGTGGAAAAACCCTTCTAATAACTCTTTTTCGGAACTGTTTTTGTCGCCGCCGGTCGCCAACTGCCGTATAACCAGTTCACCGCCCTCTTCGCCCGGTTCGCGAATCAGATGGCCGTAAGAAATCGCTACGATCTGAT
>JALUWF010000109.1 GCA_027019785.1 Mariprofundus sp.
CCCCCCCCCCCCGAAAATCCAGTTATTATTGAGGTGCTCAATGTGATTTGTTTGCAGCAGAGAAACCACTTCGGGGGGGGGGATAGACTCCCATATTTGTTCATGTGCGCGGCTGAAGCCGCACCTCCGCGAATCTGCTCAAGCATGGCTATTAGCCGCGCGCTTTTAACAAATTACAAATTGACGATCATTTCTTGAAATTGTAAAAATATAATCAGATATCATCCGCTGCCGACTGCTATTTTTATCGTGATTATATCGGCCATGAGGTCGATTTACTTGAGGTGGCAGGCTCGCAAGTGCATGCGGTAGAAATCAAGGCAGGCACAATGGATGAACCTCACGATTTCATCACACATAATCTCCTGCCCATAGTTTTTCGAGAAACATCTTCCAGGGCATGATCTTTATGTCATTGGACAGCATTCGCGGTTCTTTTTCCAGACAAACAAGCAGACAATGCCCAACCGCTCCGTCGCGTCTGAGAGCCTGAAGCCCTTTTAAATCTTTTTGATGGATTCTGCGTGAACTCTTTATTTCCAGAGCAAGTTGTTTATCACCCAGGATAAAATCCACTTCCAGGCCAGTGCTTGTTCTCCAATAAGTAATCGGAAGATCAGGGTTTTTATACGCCTGATATGCCCTTAACTCCATCAGAATATAATGCTCGAATGATTTGCCAAATTCCCTGCTGCCCATTAATGGCCTGCGTCTGGCAAGATAATTGGAAACGCCCACATCAAAAAAATAGAATTTTTCAGCTTGAATCATCCTGCGATTTTGAGATTTTTTCCAGGCCTGTACGCGAAAACCCAGATACGTATCTTCCAGAATATCAAAATAGGTGCGCACTACTTTATGCGATACGCCTGTTTCTCTGGCTATATTTGTATAGTTGATCAGTTCACTGGAACTTAAGGCCGCGACTCTGAGAAAATCAGAGAAGGCAGGAATATTTTGTGTTAATGCTTCTGCGGCAATTTCTTCCTTCAGGTAATCAGCCACATAGGCGCGCAGATCCTCAATCGGATTCGGAGACAGATAATGCGGAGGCAATAGCCCTGTGAACATGATCCGTTCAAGGTCAAAATCATCCACTTCCAGGCAGGATAGCGGCGTCATTGTTTTGCGCCAAGCACGCCCACCCAATAAATTGGCATGCCCTTTCCTCAGCTTTCTGGCGCTGGAGCCTGTCAGCAGAAAAGAAATACCCCTGTTTTCAATAAGCCAGTGAACTTCATCCAGAATAGCCGGAACCTTTTGAACTTCATCAATGACAATAAGCTTGGTCGTGTCCTGGTATCTTTCCCGCAGCAGGGATGGTCTGGTAATATAATCTGCGAAAACATCGGTCTTTAACAGGTCAATTAAAATGAAATCCTGTAAATTGTGGTTCAACCAATAACTTTTACCAACCTTTCGCGGCCCCCATAAAAACGCCGACTTATGAGCAGGAAGCGTTAGATCAAACAGTCTATGTACAATTTTACCCACAAGGGAATATTATCCGAATAATTTACCATCATCAAGAAATATGTTTATGCTTGGGTGCTACAAGCATCAATGCCTAATCCAGCATATTCCGAATACGCTGACTCAAGCGATCAAAATTCACCGGTTTGGTGAGTATTTCGCTGTTGGGCATGGGGGCTTCACCATGTAACACATGCTCTTTATCATAGCCGGTCAAAAAGATCACCGGCACATCGGGATTGGTAGATCTGATGCGTTTGGCCAGTGGCATGCCGCCGCAATGGGGCATCACCACATCGAGCAGCGCCAGGGCGATCTCCTGCTCATGCGCCGTGAATAATTTCATGGCTTCGAGACCATCTTTGGCTTGCAATACCCGATACCCCATTGATTCCAGTATTTCAGCCATCACTTCGCGAACCACCTGTTCATCATCGGCCAGCAGAATCATCTCACCCTGCCCTTGGATGGACTCTATCGCCTGCACAGAATCAGCAACAAGCGCTGCCTTTTCCAGCAGCGGAATATAGACATGAAATGTCGAGCCCTTGCCCTTGATACTCTCCACCTCGACAAAGCCGTGATGGGTTTTCATTGCGCCATAAACCATGGATAGCCCAAGGCCGGTTCCCTTGCCCTGCTCCTTGGTGGTGAAGAATGGTTCAAACAGATGTTCAAACTGATGCTCGGGGATGCCAATGCCATTATCCTCCACACTCAGATGCGCATAGGCTCCGGCCTTAACATCAGGGTAAGTTTCAATAAAGGTCTCATCCGTCTGCAAAGATGCCATCCTTATGGTGATGTTTGGCTCATCCACATTTTCAACCGCATCACAGGCGTTGTTAATCAAGTTCGCCAGCACCTGATGCAACAGGGTGGCATCGCCCTTGATCTGCAACGCCTCACTACTCATATCCCTATGAAATGCAATATTCTCAGGCACCGATGCATGCAGTAATTTCAGCGTCTCATTGATAAAAGGTGCCAGCGGCATCTCCTTCATGCTGACCATGCCTTTGCGCGCAAAAGCCAGCAATTGCTGGATCATCTCGGCGGCATGGCCGGATAGCTCTTCAACATTAGCTAACCTCTTCATC
>JALUWF010000110.1 GCA_027019785.1 Mariprofundus sp.
AGGCTCTGAAGAAGTTCGGCTATATGCCTCAACTGGCCTGAGCCAGTTTACAGAATTGAACCTTGATTAGCAGCCATTCCACGGCTGAGAGAACACTTCGGCTTCGAATTGGATCATTTCATGTTAACGATCATCTCGTGACTCGCCGCCCCGCATGATGAAATGTTGTAGTGTTCCTTGTGAAAGGTGGCGGTTAAAGACTGCGCATTACTTTGGAGCCTCAGAGCCCGCCTGTTAACGTAGCCAGCCATGGACGACTCGAACCCCGGATTGCCTCTTTAAGAGCGAATGTTAAAAGGGCCGTTGGCGGTTTCACATTGCCCTCAGGCTATTTCGTCCCGGCAACCGCCACCTTCCAGGCTCAATCATAGAGTGAAGGAGGAAAAATGGAACTGACTGCAATACACAAGCGAGTCATTGGTCTGGATGTTCACCAGCAGCAGATTACAGCCTGCGCCATGGTTGAACAGGCCGATGGCAGCATTGAAACAGAGCATCGTCAATTTGGTGCCTTCAAACGCGATCGTCGCGCACTGGCCGAATGGGCACAGTCCATCGCACCGGATGAGGTGGTGATGGAGAGTACGGGCATCTATTGGAAGAGTCCGTATGCTGCACTGGAGCATGTGGGTATTTACGCCAAGGTCGTCAATGCCAGGCATGTGAAGAATGTGCCGGGGCGTAAGACGGATATCGGCGACGCCCAGTGGTTGGCGATGCTTTCCCGCGCAGGACTGCTGCGTGGTTCTTTTGTACCACCGGAACAGATGAGACAGTTACGGCTGATTGCACGGCAGCGGCAGAAGTTGGTGTCGATGCTGTCTGCTGAGAAGAACAGACTACACAAAGCGTTGACCGACGGCGGTATCCGCCTCGGTGTCGTGGTCAGCGATGTACATGGCAAATCTGCCCGCGCCATGGTCAAAGCATTGATTGAAGGTCAACCTCCGCATGATGTATTGCGGCTTGCCAGCAACCGTCTCAAAACACCGCGTGCCGAGATACTGGACGCGCTGCATGGTGAATTGAGTGACAGCCACCGCTTTGTATTGCACGAACTGATGCTGCATATTGAAGATTTGGAAGCACGGATAGCTCGATTCGATACACAACTGCTGGCCGGACTGGAGGAGGAACAGCCCGTACTGCAATTGCTCCAGACCATTCCGGGCATTGATTTGATCGGCGCAGCTATGCTGCTGGTCGAGATTGGAACGGATATGACCGCTTTTGGCAGTGCGGACAGGCTGGCTTCATGGGTGGGTGTATGCCCGGGCAATAACGAATCTGCCGGCAAACGCAAATCAGGACGAACGCGAAAAGGAAACCCATATGTGCGTCGCCTTCTGTGTGAATGCGCCCATGCCGCCAGCCGAACTGCATCTGTCTTTCAGGCAAAATACACATCACTGGCTATCAGGCGCGGCCACAAACGCGCCATCATTGCTCTGGCACACAAGCTGTTACGGACATGTTACTTCATGATTAGTCGTGGCGAGTATTACCGGGATTCGACCATCGACTACGAAGAAATGGCTGTCAAACGAAATGCGCCACGCTGGATAAAGGCTCTGAAGAAGTTCGGCTATATGCCTCAACTGGCCTGAGCCAGTTTACAGAATTGAACCTTGATTAGCAGCCATTCCACGGCTGAGAGAACACTTCGGCTTCGAATTGGATCATTTCATGTTAAAAAACACGTCATTCCCGAGATTTTTATCGGGAATCCATAGGCTAAGTGGATCACCGATTGAGGCATTCGGGGATGACGCAGTAATTTTCCTTGGCGGCTTTGCGAGGCCAATGCCTTTTCACCCTGTCTCTCGCCAAGCCGCAAAGGCCGCCAAGAAAAACTTTTCTTATCGCATTGGTCTTCCTTCGCGTTCTTTGCGGCTTTGCGAGACCACTGCCTTTTCAGCAAGCTGCGCATCCTGCTCTTCCTGCCATAACCAGCGTTGATGACTCCAAAGCCACAATTCAGGGCGCTGGTGAATTACAGGCTCGAATGTTTTGCCGATATGTTCGGTGATCCGGTAAATATCCTGATCCTTGTCGCCGCTTGGCGCCGGCATTTCAATGGGCCATAATTCCATTCGGAAGCGGAACGACCTGCCAATTCGATGCAGCGCCACGCCAAAAACCGGCGTGCCGTATTTGGAGACAAATTTCGCCGGCAACGTCGAGGTGTTGGCCAGGTGTCCCATAAATGGCACCGGCAGACCTGTGGAGAGATGCTGATCGAGCAGCACGGCGATGCTGTGCCCCTTTTTCAGCGCGGCAGGTAGCCAGCGCAAACCCTGCTGACGCGGGTGCATGGATACGCCAAAACGTTCGCGGCGCTGTTTGACAAACTGTTCAAGCGCCTGGTTTTTGATTGCCCGGTAGATGCCATCCACATTGGGCGTCAGCGTGGCATACATAATGCCGCACAACTCCCAGTTGCTGTGATGGTAGAAAATGTTGAATGCGCCTTTGCCCTCTGCCATGGCGGCCAGAAACGGCGCCTTGCCCTCCACCTGCACCCTTGATTCTAAAAAAGCTTTGGAACGTAAAAACACATGCGGAAT
>JALUWF010000111.1 GCA_027019785.1 Mariprofundus sp.
ACTCCCCAGCAATTGAAAGGTGACAGCCTGCGCCGTCAGCTTGAGGCCAGCCGCGCCTATGCTGAAGCGCATAATATGGTGCTGGATGATTCTCTGCGTGATATTGGTATCAGCGCATTCAAAGGAAAGAATGCAACCGAAGGCGCATTGAAGAAGTTCATCGAACTGGTTGAGGCCGGTCGCATCGAGAAAGGTTCAGTGCTGATTCTGGAGAGTCTGGACAGGTTATCCCGCCAGCAGGTGTTTTCTGCCTTGGGTTTGTTTTCCTCGATTCTGTCCGCAGGTATTGAGATTGTGACTCTGGCGGATAATCAGCACTACACCGCCGAGAGCATCAATGATGTCGGCCAGCTTATGTTCAGCTTGATTTCTATGAGCCGTAGTCATGAGGAATCCGCAGTGAAATCCAAACGCCTTGCCGCCAGTTGGGAGAACCGGCGCAAGCTGGCGATTGAGGGCAAACGTCCGATGACAGGCCAATGCCCCAAATGGTTGCGACTATCCGGTGACAAAACCCGCTTTGAGGTGGTCGAGGAACGCGCCGAGATTATCCGCGATATATTCCGCCAGAGCCTCGCCGGAAGTGGTCAGAGAAAGATTGCAGCCAACCTGAATGAGCGCGGCATTTCCACATTCAGCCGTGGCGACATGTGGCATTCGTCATATATTGCCAAGATTATCCGTAGCAAATCGGTAATCGGTGAATACCAACCCAAACAGAAAGGCGAACCGATTGGCGACCCGATACCAAATTATTATCCTGCCATCGTCAGCGAAGATATTTACTACAAGGCACAGTCAGCACGGGTAAGCAGAATGAATCCGTCATCGGCAGGTCGAAAGGGGCTGAAGTTTTCCAACCTGTTTTCGGGGATGTGTAAATGTCTGGAGTGTGGTGCCACCTATCGCCTGATCAAGAATGGTCGTTCACACATGTTTCGCTGCAATAGCCACTATATGTCCAATGGCTGTGAGTGCGACAAACGCTGGCGCTACCATGATGTCGAAAATGCTGCATTGCTGACACTCAGTGAGAAGATCGACTGGTTCAGTGCTTTGGGCGGCCATACCAACAACAAACAGCTTTTGGAGTCGGACATTACATCATTGCGCGTGAAGCTGGCCGATACGGAGAAGCAGGTCGAACGCTTCGCGGAGTTATTCAGCATGGCTGATGGTGCCATGATGACTGATGCCAGAACCCGATATATGAAGGCCATGCAGGTGGCCGATGATCTTCGCCATGATATTGAGGTAAAGGAGGCCGAGCTGCGCACATTCACGCCAGTTCAACATAACGTGGACAGGTTGAACCGGATTATCTTCGAGCTTGGTTCTGAATCGGATGTGCACAAGTTGTACGAATTGCGTGCACAGATTAACGGCATATTCCGTGATGCCGGACTGTGTCTCTATTTCAACCGGCATGGTGTCTACTACTACGTCAAAACCACTGGTCAGAAAGATATTTTGATCACCGATACGCATGAGGATATGCTGTCCATTGCTGCCGGGCTGGAGATGCTCCAGCACTCGATCAAAGGCATGGATGCCTATATGCAGGAGGTCGCACAGGCTGAGTGATGATCTACATTTGTATACGCTTGTATACACCCCTGTAAACAACGGTCTACACATATTTACAAACGTATACGCTGTTTTCTCTGAGGTTTTCATAATGAAAAAATATACGTCATGCCGAATGGCGGCATACCCCTTGCCGGATCGTTCCATTTCAAAGCAATAAGGATTTTTACAAGAAACGGTGACGAGAGCGCCAAACCTGTGGTGAACCATAAAGCATGCGCTCGGGCGCATGATTATCACGGAGGTTTTTCTTTTCACGCTGCCTTCCAATGGGGCGCAGCGCTAGAAATGCCGACCGGCATTTATGGGCGCTGCAGCCAGTGATTCCGGTACGAAAATCGCGAAAGCGGTTTTTGGAGCACACCCTACTGTTTGCTTTTCGCAAAACCTATCCCATTTTGACCCCACATGGGGTCAGAACCGTTGAGGCACAAGGGGATTTTCGTTGTGTCACTTATCCCATTGATCATATGCGCAATGCCAAATGCAGGCCATCGTTGTGTAGCTGCTGATCAGGTGTTAGGTATGGCATTTGAGTGGCAAGTTGGTTTACCTCTGCCTGCTGACTCTATGCCTTTCTCCAGCTTGATCATGCGTTGAATGTTGATCAGCGTGGAAAATAAGATCTAATACTCTATGTCCTGTTTACAGAACCGCTGACTAATGAATATCAGTCAGCGGTTCTAACCAGTACTTAAGGGTGCTTGCAGCAATTGCTGCATGGACTGATTTTTATTACTCTGGTATCGAACAGTTAGACTACAGAAGTTCCTGATCTGCCCGTAGTTTTTTTGCAGCATCAGCCATGACAGTCAAAGCCGCCTCAACTTCCTTCCAAGATCGAGTTTTCAAGCCACAATCAGGGTTTATCCATAACCGTTCCTTTGGAATACGTTCTCCTGCGTTGCTGATTAACGAACAAATATGTTC
>JALUWF010000112.1 GCA_027019785.1 Mariprofundus sp.
TGTATGATAAGCGCATTGGGCTCATCGCCTTTGAGTACCAGTACAGGTGCTTGTTCCGCCTGCCTCAAAGCCAGTGACGGGTTCTTTTTTAAATTACGCACATTGGTCGCAAACATGTGAACCTCCTGATAAACCCCACATACCGTAGTCCACGGTAACTGGATTGTCAACTTCAAGGCAAAGAGGGCTCATTGCCACCCGGCCTCTGAAGGCGCAAACAGGTGTACGATCACTGCGCCGATGAATTGATACGATTTTGAGTCAAACTTGATTTATATACGCCATTGGCGTATGGTTCTGGCATGGTTATCATTGAAACGTCTGTTTTTACGCGTCAGATCCAGGCATTGATGGATGATGAAAATTATGCTGAGTTTCAATCCGAGCTTGCTGGTCGCCCCGAAATGGGTGATTGCATTTCAGGCGGTGGAGGAATTCGCAAGGTTAGAATCGCTGCAAAGGGACATGGCAAGCGAGGTGGTGCGCGAATTATTTACTACTGGGCTGTAGCTGATGAGCAGATATTCATGCTATTGGCTTATGCTAAAAACAGACAAGAAAACCTGAGCAAAGATCAACTTAAAATGCTGCGAATTCTTGTGCAGAAGGAGTTTGGTGATGGACGATAAATTATTTCAGGAACTGGCATCCAGCATTAACGAAGCGGGTCAAATCAAGCGCGGTGCAGAAAAGGCATCGCGAACTTTTGAATTTTCAGATGTTAATGTACGGTTAGTACGAGCCGAAACAGGGCTTTCTCAACCGCAATTTGCATCACTACTTGGAGTCAGCGCCGCCACCCTCAGAAATTGGGAACAGGGCCGCAGGCAACCGACTGGCCCGGCCCGAGCACTATTGCGAATAGTGAAAGCCAATCCTCGCCTTGCGCTTGAGACACTTCATGCGGAACTACTGACAGCATAAAGGAGGTACGGCTTTAGCCGCGCTATAGTGAATCATGAATTGAATTACCGCTCGTCATTCCCGTGAAGACGGGAATCCATCGTCTTTCTAATTTGAATCGTAAGTGGATGCCCGATAAAAGAACTCGGGCATGACGGTAAATCTAAACTTGAATCACTATACTGGCCGCCGCACCTCCGGTTTTATACTGAACAACTCGCTACGCTGGTTGCACAGCGGGCTCCTCACCCGCCCCCTGAAGGCGATTGCGTAACACCTCCGCAGCAAACGCTGCATCAATTACCCTGCCTGTCAGTTCTGAATGCGCCTGAAGGCTTACCAGCGCGCCGGCAATCCATCTGAAGCTGTGGTTTTCTCTGGATGCCAGCAACGCGGTGGTTTCATCATCCAGAGCGATTCCGGCCTGCATGGTCTTGGCTGCAATAAATGCCAGTCTTGTTTCCTGGTCCGGGAGCGATAATTCTGAAATCAAGCTGCTGCCAAAACGGGAACGCAGCCTTTCCATCAAATTGCTTAAGTCGCCTGGGCTACGATCAGCAGTCAGAATAATCTGTTTATTCATTTCATACAGGGCATTGAAAGTGTGAAAGAATTCTTCCTGAGTGCGATCCTTGCCGGCAATATAGTGAATATCGTCAATCATCAGCACATCCACCTTCCGATAGGTGTTGCTAAACTCCCGAGTAGTTCCATTCCGGATGGCAGAAATCAAATCATTCGTGAATAACTCGCCGGTTTGTATCATAATTTTTTTATGCCCTGCCGCGAGAAATGCATTGGCCATAGCATGGAGCAAATGGGTTTTCCCCGTTCCGGTTTGTCCGTAGATATAGAGCGGATTATAAACAGCTCCCGGTTTCTCAACGGCGGCATGGCAAGCGGCCACGCTAAATTCATTACATGATCCCACCACAAAGTTCTCAAAGGTGGCGTTGGCCATCAGTCGTCCGTGAATGCCATTGGATTCTATTTTCTCGATTTCATTCATCATTCTTCTCCGTTCCATTATTATTTTATTTCGTGATGCATAGAGCAGATGCGCTTCTCAACCACCTCCTTTTCTATCTCGACAAACTTACACCGTCACAAAAAGGTCAGTGCTTTCTTCACTCCCCCTGCGGCAGGGAATCAACCGCCTGGTGCCGTCGCCGATGTCATCTTCATCGAAATCCGGCGCATCTTCCGGGAGGAATTCACAGATATCGCCACGCCAGCATGCAACTGCGGCGCAGGCTTCATCCAGCCAGCGAATCCGGGCTGGCATATCGGCCAGTGTTTCCTCACTGATTTCATCCAGCCCATAAGGCTGTTCGTGTTCACTCCAAACCATGGTTTTCTCCTTGTCAGTTTTTATCAGGCCACCAGCTTGTGACCTGTGCGGACATTTAACCATCCCATAAGACAACTGGTGTCGCATCCGAAATCTGCCCGCGATCCGACACCTTTCTTCCTTTTAATGTGTAAATATATACAGTGTGGAAATACAGGGGGAATTTATGCCAGTTATTGATAGGATTGATGGGTGGCGTATCTTTTTCTTTTCTAATGAGGGTGGTGTGCCACATGTCCATGTTGATGTAAAAGGGA
>JALUWF010000113.1 GCA_027019785.1 Mariprofundus sp.
AGGCGCTACGATTCGGCTCGAGTCGTTTCCAGTTCATTAGCGCGCGCACCATGCGCGATGCGATTTGCGGATTGATAGCATCCAGTTCTAATACCTGATCAGCAATAAAATCATAACCACTGCCATCGGCAGCATGAAATGCAGCCGAATTTCTTAATGCGAATGTACCGATTACGGCGCGTACCTTGTTCGGGTTACGCAGATCAAAGGCCTTGTGTGTCATCAACGCCTGAATTCGCTTCATAGCGCCGGGCAGCGATGATGCGGCCTGTACGGCGAACCATTTATCCATCACATTGGTCTCACTGCGCCACTGCTGTTCAAAGGCGGCCAGCGCCTGTTCCCTTTCGGGGCAATCGCAGTGGCTCAGAGCAGTCAGCGCCGCATACTGATCGGTCATATTTTCGGCGCTGTTGAACTGATCATAGGCCCGGCTGATTGCAGACTTATCGTGCAAAGTTGCCAGATAGGCCATACATACATTTTTCAGTTTGCGCTGCTGCATGGCGGCATCATCCAGGCCTGTTGCTGCAGACAGGTGGTGATGGTGCTGCTCCAGTTCAATACGCAGCGTGGAGGCAATCAGGCGGCGCAGTTGTTCGCGTATGGCATGAATGTGAGCAGGGTCGGCAGGACTACAGGCTTCAGCGATATCAGCTTCCGAGGGCAGGGTCATGGCTTCAGCTTTCAGGGCAAGGTCGAGCTGTGTATCGGCCAGCAGCAGTCCAAATGCAGTTGCAATGGCAGTATCGGCTGATTCGCCATCCAGCATGGATAGCAATGTCTGCATGGATAACCGTTGCGCTGCCGCCCAGCGATTGAAAGAATCGGAGTCAAAGTGCATCAGAAATGCATTATCATCCGGCGTATAGGGATAATCGAGTTCGACTGGCGCAGAAAAGCCGCGCAGCAGTGATGGTAATGGCGGTTCAGCCACGTTGACAAATGTGAATGATTGTTTGGCTCTGCTAATCAGCAGCGTGCGATTTGTGCCGCATGGTTCGGCCTCGCCATCCAGTTGCAATGCTTGTTCGGAGCCATCCGGCAACACCAGCCCTACAGAGAGAGGAATCAGAAACGGCTGTTTATCGTTGTTTTCCGGCGTAGCCGGACAACATTGCGAACAGGTCAGCGTGCAGGTCTGTTGATCCGCATCATAATCCATGCGTACGCTTAGTTTCGGCGTGCCGGCCTGATCATACCAGCGCTGCATCTGCGATAGATCCGTATCATTGGCATCGGCCATGGCGGCGAGAAAATCTTCGGTGGTAACGGCCTGCCCGTCATGGCGCTGAAAATAGAGATCCATGCCGCGCCGGAATCCGTCCACGCCCAACAGGCTCTGATACATACGCACCACTTCCGCGCCTTTTTCATACACGGTGACGGTATAAAAATTATTGATCTCCATATACGACGCCGGACGAATCGGATGCGCCATCGGGCCGCCATCCTCGGCAAACTGATGGGTGCGCAACAGGCGCACATCTTCAATGCGTTTGACAGCTCTGGAATGGGTGTCGGCGGTAAACTCCTGATCGCGAAATACCGTTAAACCCTCCTTGAGACTGAGCTGGAACCAGTCGCGGCAGGTTACCCGGTCGCCTGTCCAATTGTGGAAATATTCATGGCCGATGACCGCTTCAATGGAGATATAATCGTTATCGGTGGCCGTTTCCTGGCTGGCGAATACCAGTCGGGAATTGAAGATATTCAATCCCTTATTCTCCATCGCACCCATGTTGAAATCATCGACAGCGACGATCATGAACAGGTCAAGATCATATTCGAGGCCGAAACGCTGCTCATCCCAGCGCATGGCGCGTTTCAGCGAAGCCATGGCATGACCACACTGATGAATATGATGCGCTTCGGTGAAAATGCGCAGTGTCACTTCGCGCTCTGACATGGTGGTAAACCGATCTTCCACGCAGGAGAGATCGCCGGCTACCAGCGCGAACAGGTAGCACGGCTTGGCGAACGGATCATGCCACTCGGCCCAGTGCCGCCCATCCTCCAAATCGCCATGGCCGACCGGATTACCGTTGGAGAGCAATACCGGATTGGTCTGTTTGTCGGCCTCAATGCGCACTGAAAACGGTGCCATTACATCGGGACGATCCTGATAGTAGGTGATGCGGCGAAAGCCCTGAGCTTCGCACTGGGTGCAATAGTTGCCGCCAGAGCGATATAGACCCTCCAGCGCCGTATTGGCTTCGGGATTGATGCGGGTGGTGATTTCCAGCTCAAATGCATCAGGAAGATCAGGGATGTGCAAGCCCTGATCTTGCAGTTGATAGGCGGGTGGGGTTAGTGCATTCCCGTTCAGTCGTATGGACAACAGTTCCATATCGTGACCATCCAGTTCCAGCACTGCATCGGACTCAACCAACGGATTGCGCCGATACTGCACTGTAGAAATAACTTCCGTTGCTGCTGGATATAGCGTGAATGTCAGCGCCACCTGCTCGACCAGAAATGCCGGCGGTTGATAATCTTTCAAATAAATGGTCTGTGATTGATTCATACTCATTCCTGATCTTCTGATATTGCCAATACTGCAATATTAAAGTTAAATTTTATTTTTTCAAAAACATAGAATCGGAAAGCAAAATAGACTCTCGCAAAGCCGCTAAGAACGCAAAGGCAATTAAAGGCGGGTAACCACAGGGGGGTACCCCTACATCCATCATACCAGAAATAGCGTTGCCAATCCCAGAAAAGAGAAGAAACCGACCACATCGGTTACAGTGGTCAAGATGGTGCCGGAGGCCAGTGCCGGATCGATTTTCAGGCGTTGCAGCGTCAGTGGAATCATGGCGCCGGCCAGGCCGGCCACGAACAAATTAATCATCATCGCCGCAGCAATAATCAGACCCAACTTGACGCCCAGCTCAGGAAACCAGAACGATGCCACGACACCCATCGTGACCGCGAAAATCAGTCCCGACACCATGCCGACCGATACTTCCTTGATCAAGGCACGACGGGCATTGGAGAAAGTCACGCGGCCAAGCGCAATACTGCGTACAATCACCGTCAGTGTCTGCGTGCCGGCAATGCCGCCCATACTGGCTACGATTGGCATCAGTACGGCCAGCGCCACAATCTGAGTAATCGTTGCCTCGAATTGAGAAATCACAAAGGAGGCGGCAATCGCCGTGACCAGATTCACGGCCAGCCAGACGCCGCGCCGCCAGGCTGTTTTGGCAACAGGCTCGGACAGATCATCCTGATCGGACAGCGCGGCCAACCGGTACATATCCTCGGTCGCCTCTTCCTGAATCACATCAATGACATCATCGGCTGTAATGCGTCCAATCAGTACGCCGTGATCATCGACCACGGGCAAAGCCAGCATATCGTATTTATCAAAAATTCGCGCCACCTCTTCCTGATCCTGACCCGAGTGCACGCGTGGAAATTTGCGGTTGGCTATATCGGATACGATGGTGTCGGCTTCGGCAAACAACAGCGTATGCAGGGACAGTACGCCGACCAGAAGATCATCATCATCTACCACATAAACATAGTGCAGGTTTTCAATTTCCCGGCCGAACCGGCGCAACACCCTGATGACCTTATCCACTGACCAGTCGTGGCGAACCTTGAACAGTTCGGACTGCATAAGGCCACCGGCAGACTCCACGTCATGGGCCAGCAGCGATGCGACCTCGCGCCGTTCATCCGGTTCCAGCCGTTCCATGACCTCATCGGCCACACGCTTTTCAACGGCTTGCAAAATATCAGTGGCATCATCAGAATCGAGATGCTCAACGACATCCTCAATCTCTCTGGCATTGAGAACGGCAAGCAGATCTTCCTGCATGCCTTCAGGAAGCTCAAGCAGGGTGTCTCCGAGTAGTTCATCCGGGATATGGGGAATAATGAGCAGGCGTTCCGCATCATTGCGGCACGACAGCAGCAACTCTGCCAATTCGGCTTCATGCATGCTGGCAAGCAGCTCTTTAAGGCGGGAGCCATCCCATTTGGCCAGTTGGAGCGCTTCCGTGCTTGTTGGCAGTGCCGGCTTGTTTTCTTTGTGAGCCAATGCGTTCCCCCTCTACGATTTTTCAGTCGGCGGCAGCCTACACCAGCAACTGGCGGCATGAAACAGCACCTGATACACAGCACCTGATAC
>JALUWF010000114.1 GCA_027019785.1 Mariprofundus sp.
ACAGCACCTGATACACAGCACCTGATACTGATGTAGCAGGAGGTGCGTCAACAGACTGGTGTTAATGGTGGTGTACAAAGGCAGGCAAGCTGCATACGATTCTTTTTCGATTTTGATTATGAATGATGACTTCGTAAGAAAAGTGAAAATCGCACTTTTCGCTTTCCGTGGAATAAAAAGGCCATGGACGGACTTTTTACGACTTCATCGTGAATCATGGCCTGTTCACAGGCCCTAAAAGAGGCATCGCGTTATGAGCAGAAAGCCAACCATTCTTGTCGTTGATGACGAAGAGATTATTCGCAATATTCTGGTTAAACTGATCTATGCCATAGGTTACAGCGTGCTGCAGGCCTCCAATAGCACTCAGGCCGTCAGCATGACGCGTCAGCACAAGCCGGATCTGTTGCTGCTGGATATGATTATGCCGGGCGTGGATAGTATGCAAGTGCTCAAGACAGTGCGTGGCGATGACGATTTGAAAGATACCGCGATTGTACTGATTTCCGCTATTGATGATCTGGATATCATTGCCTCCTACATTGAGGCGGGCGCCGATGATTTTCTGCCCAAGCCATTTAACAGTACGCTGCTGAATCAGAAAATCCGCAATGCGCTGGAGAGGAAGAACAGCCGCCTTCAGTTACAAGCTGCTTTGCAATGCAGTGAGGAATTCTGTCGGCAACTGGCGCATGATCTGAACAATAGCCTTACCGGCATTATCATGTCGGCTGAACTGCTGTTAATGGAAAAAGATCTGGGGCCGTCGAAGCAGCATCTGGAAGAAATTATTGCTGCGACAGAGCAGGTCAGCGCCCTGATCAAGCAACGCCGCAGGGCTATTGGGGCTACATAACAGCCGGATAAATTGTTGAAGCCCGGATTTCTGACGCCTTGTATCAATGAATGGCATAAATGGATAGCTGCACCACCTGTTTTGCTGCGGCAGTATGCGCCGCCCTATGCAAACGATGAACAAACGTAGTGATAACAACATTAAATTGCCGCAAAGCATGATTGGCCTGGCCTGGCGTCTGGCCGAACTGGCGCGTTCTGGCGGTCTGCATGTATGGATTTGCCCGGATTTGCGCAGTTATCGCCAACTGGCTGAAGAGGTTGCATTTTTTCTGCAGAACGAGCCTGAACTGCTGTGGCGTTTTCCAGCCTGGGAAGTATTGCCTTATGATCGCGTTTCCCCGCATCACAGCGTTGTCGGGGAACGCTTCGCCACGCTGGGCCGCTTACTGAATACGCCCAACCCGTCCGGCCTGATGCTCACGGCATTGCCGGCCTGGCTGCAACGCATCGCGCCGCCGCAATCGGTTGCAGCCCACGTCTGGCAACTGGAAATCAATAATCCGCTGGATATTGCCGGGCTGAAAACACGTTTGACTGAAGCGGGCATGATGCCGGCGGATCGCGTGTTGGCACCGGGCGAATTTGCAGCACGGGGCGGCCTGTTCGATATCTGGCCAGCCACCGAAGATACGCCGCTGCGTATCGACCTGTTCGGCGACGATATCGAATCGATCCGCCGTTTTGATCCGGAAACACAGCGTTCGGGTGATTACCTGGACAGCTTTACTTCGGTACCGGTACGTGAAGTGATTCTGGATGAGCCCGGCTGCGATACCTTTGTTGCCGCTTTTCGGGCCCGTTTCCCGCAACTGCGCATTCATCCGATACTGACCGCCGTGCAGGCCGGTCGCCCGCATCCGGGCATCGAAGCCTTATTGCCGCTGGCCTATGTGCAGAGCGCGCGCCTGCTCGATTATCTTCCCGAGGCTTGTCCGATTCATGCCGATGCCGATATTGAATCACGTCGGCACGCTTTCGCCGAACAGGTCAGGGCGCAGTTTGAAATGGTGCGCGCCAGCAGCGAGCCCAGCATCAGTCCGCAGGAATTGTATGCGGTGGACACACGCATCGGTGCCAGAGTATTGCCCCGATATCGCATCGAAGCAGCGCCATGTCTGAGTGATTATAACGACCGCGACAAACCGCTGCAGGCCATGCGCCATGCCTTGAAAAAGAAACGTGATGCTGGCTGGAATTTATGTCTGGTGGCGCATGGATTGGGGCAACAGGAGCGCATGCTGGAAGCCTTCGCCGATATTGGCGATGTGGCGATTCACGCCGATCTGAAGGCGTGCGCTGACGATAATCTGAGCACTACCATCGGCTATCTCGATGGCGGCTTTGCGCTGCCCACGCACAAAACATTATTCCTGACCGGACGTGAACTGCTCGGTCAGCATCTGCCGCGCAAACGCAGCCGCAGTACGGCGGTTTTGCATGCCGAGATTTTCACTTCGCTGGCTGAACTGAATCTTGGCGATCCGGTGGCGCATGAAGATCACGGCGTGGGTCGCTATCAGGGATTGGAGAGCATGGGTGAAGGCGATGATATCGCCGATTTCATCAAAATCGAATATGCCGACAGAGCCCATGTGTTTGTGCCGGTTGAGGATCTGGCGCGACTGCATCGCTATACCGGCGATGAATCACCGACGCTGAACAGACTCGGTTCCGAGAAGTGGAAACGTACTCGCGAGCGGGTCAAACGAGATCTGCTGGCCATGGCGCATGAACTGATTGCGGTGGAAGCGGCGCGCAGTAGCAAAACCCGACCGCCGTATCCTGTGCAGGGCGTCCTGCTGGAGGCTTATGAGGAATTCTCGGCTCGCTTTCCGTTTGAAGAAACTGATGATCAGGTTGAAAGCATAGATGCCATCCTGCGCGATCTGTCCGGCGACAAGCCGATGGATCGGGTGATCTGCGGCGATGTCGGTTTTGGTAAAACCGAGGTAGCTATGCGGGCGGCCTTTATTGTGGCCGAATCGGGGCGACAGGTGGCTATTCTCACCCCGACGACGGTGCTTGCCAATCAGCACTACGCCAGTTTTTCAGAGCGTTTTGCCGGCATCGGCCTAAAGGTGGAGCTGATTTCCCGCTTGCAGGGTAAAAAAGAGAGTGATCGCATCACCCGTGAACTGGCCAGTGGCGATACCCGTATTATTATCGGTACCCACCGTCTGCTGTCCGATCAGTTCAAATTTGCCGATCTGGGCCTGGTGATTGTCGATGAAGAGCAGCGTTTCGGCGTCAAACATAAACAGAAGCTCAAGGAGATGCATGCCAGCGTCGACTTGCTGACCCTGACAGCCACGCCGATTCCGCGCACCCTGCATCAGACGCTCTCCGGACTGCGTACCGTGTCGATTATCAGTACGCCGCCGGCGGAGCGTGAAGCGATTCGCACCATGGTTTCCAGTTTTGACCCGCATCTTGCGGCTGAAGCGATTCGGCGCGAACTCTATCGTGGCGGTCAGGTTTACTATCTGCATAATCATGTCAAAAGTATTGAACGCATTGCGGCCCGCCTGCGTGAAGATGTGCCGGAAGCGGAGATTGGCATAGCCCATGGCCAGATGAGCCCGGCCGAACTGGATCGCCAGATGATGGCTTTTTATCAGGGACGCCTGCATATTCTTGTTTGCACCACGATCGTTGAATCGGGGCTGGATGTGCCCAATGCCAATACCCTGATTATTGAACGCGCCGATCTGCTTGGGCTCTCACAACTGCACCAGATTCGCGGGCGCGTGGGGCGCAGCCATCGTCAGGCTTACGCTTATCTGTTTACGCCCGATGCGCGCGCCATGACGCGCGATGCTCGCGAACGCCTGCAGGCCATTGCCGAACACACAGAACTCGGCGCCGGTTTCCTGCTGGCGCGTCAAGATATGGAGATTCGCGGCGCCGGCAATCTGCTGGGTGCGGAGCAGAGTGGTCGCATCGAAGAGATCGGGCTGGATATGTACATGGACATGCTTTCATCAGCTGTGGCCGAAGCGCGCGGTGAGCGTGTGAAACCAAAACAGGCAGTGGATGTGCATCTGGGCGAGAATGCGATTCTACCGCCGGATTACATGCCGCAGGCCGGGGAGCGATTGAATCTGTACAGGCGTATCTCCCGCGCTGAAGACGATGCCCAAATTATTTTGCTATTCGAGGAGATGACCGACCGTTTCGGGCGCATGCCGGATGAAGCCAGGTTTTGTCTGGAACAGCAGCGCATCCACTGGCGCGCCTCCGAACTCAGTTTAGCTGCCATCAAGGAAACCGGTCAGGGCATGCGTCTGCATTTTACCGCCAAATCTCAAATTGATCCCGGCAAGATGCTGATGCGCGTACAAAGCGAACCGAACCGCTTCCGCCTCACCCCGGACGGCAATCTGACCCTGTTGCACACATCAGACGATAAACGCCAACAATTAAAGGGGTGTATCGCCTTCCTGGATGAGTTGATCAAGGCTTAAATCACAAAGACGCA
>JALUWF010000115.1 GCA_027019785.1 Mariprofundus sp.
CGCAAAGAACGCAAAGAAACCAAAGACAAGAAAAATACAATTTAGTGATATGCCTTTATGCCTCTGCCTTTCTTTGCGCCTTTGCGGCTTTGCGTGAAATGCTTTTGGTTTTACTCTGTTGTGAATCGCTTTTGATTTTGTCTTAAGCTTGGCAGCATGGCGAGCATGAGTTCTCGACCGACCCTTTCCGTGCCAGGCCTGCTGTTTATGGATATGGATTCCACCCTGATTCAGTGCGAATGCATTGATGAGATCGCCGGATTCCTCGGTATCAAACCGCAAATATCCGCCATCACTGCACGCGCTATGCGCGGCGAACTGGATTTCGCTGCTTCGCTCACCGAGCGCGTGCAGTTACTCAGCGGGCTGGATGCCAGCGTGCTTGATCAGGTCTATGACGAGTGTATTGAGCTGACCGAGGGTGCTGAGGAGTTGATTGCCACGCTGAAGCAGTATGACTGGAAAGTTGGCCTTGTTTCCGGTGGTTTTACCTGGTTTACTGATAAACTGGAACAGCGGCTTGGGCTGGATTTCACCCGCTCCAATGTGCTCGACATTCAAAACGGCAAGCTGACAGGCAGCATTATCGGCGATATTGTCGATGCCGAAACCAAACGTCGCTGTCTGCTGGAGCAGGCTGAAATCCATGCGATTCCCATGCATCAAACCGTGGCCATCGGCGATGGTGCTAATGATCTACCGATGATCCATGCAGCCGCTCTCGGTATCGCTTTTCATGCCAAACCGACAGTCATCCAACAAGCACCGTACGCAATTAATGAGGGCGGCCTGGAGCAGGTGCTGACGCTGATTGACTAACGGGCTGAATTCGTCCATCTAACTGCTGACGTGCGCCAGTTCTGATGTCCCGGTTCTGATGTCACTTGTTCTGAAAATTGTTCTGATGTCATAGCAACTGTGCAGAGTTTATGCTATAGTATGATGACTTCTTGCGAAGTCATCATAGCGTCCATGAATGGGCGCGCAAATTAACAGACTTTACATCAAGTTGTTGTGTTGTAGGTGTAAGTTTGTGGAGGTAGTGCGTTGCGCGGATTGAGAGTCAATATCGCAGTCCTGTGTCTGGTTGCCATGGCTACCGTCATCCTTCCTGTTACTCTGTTTCATATCGAGCCATCTTTTGCCGCAGGCAAGCCTGATGCAGCAATAATCCGGGTTGGTATTTTGTATTCGCAAACAGGTACGATGGCTGTGAGCGAAAAACCGGTGGCCAATGCGACGCTGCTGGCAATTGAACAGATCAATGCCCATGGTGGTCTGCTCGGGCGTCGGCTTGAAGCGGTCATGGCTGATGGTAAGTCTGATGAAGCAACCTTCGTCTCGGAAGCGGCGCGCCTGATTGATGAGGAACATGTGGATGTGCTGTTCGGTTGCTGGACCTCGGCCAGTCGTAAAGCCGTCAAACCGATTGTGGAAGGTATGGATAGCCTGCTGTTCTATCCGGTGCAGTACGAAGGACTGGAGCAATCCGACCACATTGTCTATACAGGCGCCGTGCCTAATCAGCAGATTGTTCCGGCGGTCAACTGGGCCATCAATAACCTCGGCAAGCGCGTCTATCTGGTCGGCTCCGACTATGTGTTCCCGCATGTGGCGAACTGGCTGATTAACAAGCAGCTCAAAATCATGCAGGCCAGCCAGGTTGGTGAAGCCTATGTGCGGCTGGGCTCTACTGCCTTTGCATCAATTATTGCTGATATCAGGCTTAAGCATCCCGATGTGATTATCAATACCATCAACGGCGATTCCAATATTGCTTTTTTCCATGCTCTGAAACAGGCCGGTATCACAGATGAAAAGACGCCTGTACTGTCATTCAGCCTGGCTGAAGCCGGCATGAAAAGTATTCCGGTGGATGAGATTGCCGGTCAGTTTGCCGCATGGAGCTATTTTCAGAGTTTGGACAGTGCTGAGAATCGTACATTTGTAAGGGCATTTCATCACCGTTTTGGTCATCTGCCGATCAGTGATCCGATGGAGTCGGCATGGGTCGGCGTGCAAATTTGGGCGGCTGCGGTGAAAAGCGCCGGCACCAGCGATCCAAGGGTGATTCGAGATGCTATCCTGCATCAGAGTCTGGATGCGCCAGAGGGCACGATTGCCGTGGATCGGGCCAGCCGGCATCTGTGGAAAACCGCCCGCATCGGACGGGTGAACCGTCAACGTCAGTTCGATGTTGTCTGGTCATCCAAACGTGCTCTGAAGCCGTTTCCGTACCCGCTGTTTGTCAACCGGGATGATGCCAGAGCGTTACTGAACAAGTTGTATCGTGGTTGGGGCGGACAGTGGTCGGCGCCTGCGCGGGATGGCGACCATGAATAAAAAAACAGATGCTCCCGGTCGCTCCATACGAATGGAGGTGATCCTGTTATGCGCCGGCTCGGTTTTTTTGGCTTCGCTGCTGGTGGGCGGCATTGCATATGAGCTGCTCAAAGAGCAGCAGCAACAGCAGGTGATGCAAGAGCTACACACATTGGCGGATGAGCGAGGGGCCGTTATTGATAGATATATGAATACGCAGTTTCATCACCTGAGCGAAATCAGTCAGGCAGTTGAGACAGCCAGCGCCATGCAAAAACTGAATGCAGTTTTTGACAAAGGGGTTGATTCGCCTGCCTATCAGGTGGTGGATCGTGCGTTTCGCCCGATATTTCAGCGGATTCTGGAACATGAACGCTATGACGATATGTATCTGATCAATCAGCATGGTGACATCGTATTCACTGTGGCGCATGAATCCGACTTTTCCACCAACCTGAAAACTGGCGCTTATCGCGATACAGGCCTCGCCCATGCCTGGCAGGATGCAGCTCAGTTCTTGTCGCCCGGGTTGTCGCAGTTTGAATTTTATCAGCCGTCCAATGCGCCGGCGCTGTTTATGAGCGCGCCGATTATTGATCATAACCGCTTCATCGGGGCGCTGGCTATTCAACTGGATGCCGATATGTTTTACGGTGTAGCCGGGGATTTGGGTGGTTTGGGCGACAGTGGCGAAATCCTGCTTGGTGTCGATCAGGGCGAAAATGTGCTGATAACTGCGCCAACCCGCCATCATCCCGATGCGGCATTTAAGTTGAAGCTATCGGGGGATGATGCGCTGGCGAATGCCATCAGAAATGCAGCGCACGGCACGACAGGCTACGGGGTGCTGAAGGACGGTTTGCGCGGCGTGGATGTGCTGGCGGCATGGGAGTATCTGCCGAGCCTGAATTGGGGGCTTGTGGCAAAAATCGATAAGGCAGAAGCGCTGGCCGGTCTGGATGCAATTACCAGCAGAATGATCATGGCCATCGCTATGGTGTTGCTGCTGCTATTGGCGGGCGTTGCATGGCGAGCCGGCCGTATGATTCGGCCGATGCTTCGGCTTACCGAAGTGGCCGCCAATATTGCCGGTCGCAATCGCTTTGATATTGATGCACCGGTCGATACGCCCATAGCGGAGATCAATCAGTTGTCGGCAGCCTTTAACCGAATGTCGGTAGAAATTCTCGGCTATCAGGGTGAACTGGAACATAAAGTACAGCAACGCACCGCTGAGTTATCGCGACTGCAGGCGGCTATTGAGCAGACCCATGATATTATCATGATCACCGATCGTGACGCTGCGATTCAGTATGTTAACCCGGCTTTCGAAAAAATTTCCGGTTTTAGTGTGGACGAGGCTATTGGGTACAGGGCTAATCTGGTGAAAAGTGGTAAAATGACAGCCGAATTTTATCACCGGATGTGGGATGCTATTCTGGCTGGAAAAACATGGAAGGCGGAATTTATCAACCGCAACAAGGCTGGTGAACTCTACGAGGTCGAGCAGGTGATTTCACCGATCAAGAATGAAGAGGACAATATTACCGGTTTTGTGTCGGTGCAGCGTGATGTGACGGTGGAAAAAAAGCAACAACAACGGTTGGAGCATACCCAGCGGCTGGAATCTCTTGGCGTGTTGGCCGGCGGTATCGCACATGATTTCAATAATCTGCTCACCGCCATTCTCGGCAATGCCGGCCTGGCGCGCAGACGTATTGGTGATGCATCACCGGTGGCTGAAAACCTGCGTCATATTGAGGACGCCAGCGAACGTGCCGCCGACCTGTGCAAACAGATGCTGGCCTATTCTGGTAAGGGCAAGTTTGTCGTGCTGGCGCTCAATCTTAGCGATCTGATCAGTGATATTATCAAGTTGTTGCAGGTTTCGATTAGTAAAAATGTCAGTTTACGTACTGATCTGGATCCTCTGTTGCCTTCCATTGAGGCGGATAAGGCGCAGATGCAGCAGGTGATCATGAATCTGGTGATCAATGCTTCTGAAGCAATTGATCGGGAAATTGGCAATATTGTGATCCATACCGGCGTCATGCAGGCTGATACGACATATTTTCAAACCACCCATATTGATGACCCTCTGCCAGCTGGTCATTATGTGTTTATGGAGATATCCGATGATGGCTGCGGTATGGACGCTGAAACCCAGAAAAAGCTCTTCGACCCATTCTTTACCACCAAATTCACCGGCCGTGGTCTGGGCATGAGCGCCATCCTCGGTATCGTGCGCGGCCATCATGGTGCCATTAAAGTCTATTCCGAGCCGGGCAAGGGCACTACATTCAAGGTGTTGTTTCCGACCGTGAATGTGGAGCAGCCGGATGAGTCGTCACCGTCCGGGGCAGATTATGAGGCGATGAGAGGACATGGAACGATTCTGGTTGTCGATGATGAAGAAGGTTTAAGACAAACCGCTCGGCTGATGCTGGAGGATATCGGTTTTAAAGTGTACACCGCCGACGATGGCGTAGAGGCGGTTGAAATATTTGAGCGTTTACATGCACAGATCGATGCTGTACTGCTGGATATGACCATGCCGCGAATGGATGGCGAGACGGCCTTCCGGGAGATGCGCCGCATTGATAAGGATGCCATAGTGGTTCTGTCCAGCGGCTATAATGAACAGGAGACGACCAGCCATTTTGCCGGCAAAGGGCTGGCCGGCTTCATACAGAAGCCCTATCGCCTCGATACGCTGCGCCAGAAATTCCAGGAAATATTTACAGTACGATCTTCATAAGCTCTTGAGTAACAAAATGGGGATCATTGTACCGGAAGTGCGACTTCAGTCGCGCCTTGACTCACTATTTGGCGCGGCTAAAGCCGCACTTCGTACGCTCGTAGCGTACTACAATCAGCATGGTGCA
>JALUWF010000116.1 GCA_027019785.1 Mariprofundus sp.
CAGAAACGAACACCCGCCACTCCGACCATAACCTCATAAAATCTTAATGATTGGATACAAATCACTGCGCATGCGCTGGGTTCGTTTCTATGAGCATAAGTGGGTCAATTCTTGTGAGCGCCCAAGGGATGCGCTTAAATAGCAGATTATCGAAGCAGGATACGATCACCTCTGCCTAGTTTTGGGTCGGCGGCGGGATCATTGATTAACAGTGTGGAGGCGCCTCGCATAGCCGCGCTCATAGTATGATCCATTAGCAGATTATGACTACTTCGGTCAGCCGGAGAAACAATGTCAAACGTACTTGCACCGGCGACTGGCACGCCATAAGTCTGCACATGATAGAGTACGTTATCGGGATTGCCGTTAACAAACACGCGATCCCACATACCTGCCATGGGATGAAATGAAACGGGCATATTAATATTCGCATTGACAAAGAAGATGCGCACGCGCTCTCCCGGTCTGGACATCAATGCGCCGGTAGCATTGCCATCATGAATCGGATCGAAATGAAAGATTTTTCCGTTGATCAATGCATGCGTCCAACCCCTGTTGGCAACCATCTCCGTCACATTATCGGCATCGGGAAAATATTGAGATTGCACCAGCACATATTCCCGATCCGGATTGGGATAGGTTTTGCTATAGTGTTTGGGGTCAACAATCATGACGCCGAACATGCCGCGTGCGATATGTTGCGCCAGCGGATTGGAGGCGCAGTGATACATATAGACGCCTGCATGCCTGGCCCGGAATGAAAAGTGCCTGCTGTGCCCCGGCCTGATCGAACCTAATTCGTTGAGCATGTCCACTTCGGCGGCATGAAAATCAATCGAATGTGATTTCTTGTTGCTTTTGGGATTGATCAGCGTGACATCAATATCATCGCCAACCGTCGCCCGGATCAGCTTGCCCGGAATCATGCCATCATAGCTCCATGCCGGATAAGTCGTCCCCTTGTTATCAATCACCACATCCGTCTCTTTGGCTGTTAGCGTCACTTTGACAGTTTTGGCTATCGCCGCCGAAGCGCCAACCCCGACCAGCATGCTAATGATCAAGCATGATAATATGTCTGTTTTAAGTCGTTTCATGTTCTGCTCCTCTGTTTCAAAACCTGTTCTCGCAATGATCAAATACTGGCGGCATGATCAGTTAGTCTGGATACAACCCCGGCAGTGCATCTGTTTTATCAACATGTGCGCCCAGCTCTGTAGTAAAAGATTTTGACTGTCGAAAGGCTTGCAATAAAGCCTCACCGCGCCAAATGGAAACATCGGAACGATTGGATGCATAAAGCAGGCGTTCCAGTTTCAGCACTTCGGATTTCAAAGTTTCGTCACAATAGTCTGCCAGCGCAGCAAGCGAGTGAACAGGCATACCCTTTAATTGCAAATGATGGGCTAGTTGCAGGTGAGCCATTTGCAGCAATGCTTGCTCACAGGCTTTGGCATCGTCATTGTTACACGCTGCTTCAATCGCTTTTCTGGCCTGCTTCAGATTTTCAGGGGCTGCTTGATCTGAAACATTCCGCTGCCGTATGTTGCCGCTTCTGCGCAGGTATCCGACATAAACAAGCGTCAGCAACCAGCCGGCAGCCGCGATAATGGCCAACCACTGCCACCACGCTGCAACACCGCTGCGCAGAGGCTGCGTAACAGGCGTTGGCACTGGCCTCGCTATTTTCGCAGGCGGTTGTGATAACGGGGGTGGCGACGATACGACTGCTGACGAGGCTGCACTGGCCGCAACAACAGTGAAGGTGCGCGCTGGTAGCGTGGCATGTTCTGTCTGTTGTGTGGCTGTATTCCACCAATCAATATCTATTTCTGGCAGAATATAAACGCCCGGCTGCATTGGCATGATGGCGATTTTCTCCTGTCGCATGCCATGCACGCCGTCATGCAATTTATTGTCCTTGAGCACCGGCTTATCCGCGTATGATTTCAGGTTGTCGGGCAGCTCGTGAGGGAGTTCGGGCAACTGGCTGGCAGTCAAACCGTCGGCGCGCAGGGTCAGTGTGCGCGTGATCGGTTCCCCCACCACAAACTTCGTATTGGATTGCGGCCATGACTCTTCAATACTGACATCTCTGGCCGGCAACCATGCATCACCACTCCAGCCATCTACCATACCTGAGACATCCAGACTCAAGGTGTTGGAACGCACCCGTATAGGGCGCGCAGTCTGAAAATACGAGGCACCGCCGACCAGAATGCTACCGTCGAGTTGCACCGGATTGATATCAATATGACCGCTCTGCTGCGGAAACAGGGCGTAGCGCCGCTCGGTAATTTGCCATGCACGACCATTTTCCTGTTTCTGATAACTTGCATCATCCCCGAGCCGTTCAATCACCACATGTTTCGCCGTCGGTTCGCTCATCTGCGCCTGATTCAGTCCCACCGCCTGATAAACGCGAATGGTAATAATCGCCTGCTGCTGCACCCTGATCTGTTTGGGCGCGATATCCATACTGATCCAGACATCGCCTGTCGGATGCCCCGTCGGCGATGTGCGCGCCTGCATCTTGCTGACCTGAATCATAATCGGGCTGGTCGCTGTGGAACCGACTTTAAGGGGAGGAATCGTAATCGGCCCGGCATGGCGAGGCCTGAGCATCAACTGATAAATCGATTTACTGCTGGTGGAACCGTTCACAATCGTGAAAGATGAACTGTGATTATTGGAAAGAATCTCAAAATCTTTCTGCAACGGCGCAGTTTTCGGATCGCCGCTATCATCGCCAGTGACCTCAATGGTTAGATTGACCGTTTCTCCTTCGGAAATATTGAACCGATCCACATGCGCCATCACCGCCGCCTGCGCCAGGCCACCCCATGTGCATAGAAACAAAACAAAAAAACTGCGAACCACGAATACAACCGAATACACACGAATAAAAACCAAAAGTTTCACTCTAATCACTCCTATTCCCATCTGTTCACAAGTCACCACTGCACCCAATTGCGCGGCTAAAGCCGCACCTCCAAATATTCTGTATTACCTAACCCGGCATAGCCGGAACCAAACAGGAAAACCTTGAACCACAGAGAACACAGAGGAGGTCAAAATCTTTATGCTTTGGTTTTCTCTGCTTTTCCTCTGTGCTCTCTGTGTCCTCTGTGGTGATAATCTTTTGATCTGTTTTTGTCACCATGCCTGGTCACCTGCCCCACCTGATCGGTGTTGCTGCTGATATTGGTACTGAAATTTTCGTCGCAACAAACCACCCGGATCATCGGGGATACGCCGCAACCATTGCTGCATGGCAGCGGATTTTTCCTTGTCCTTCGGATCAGCCTGTTTGTCTGCCATACTAGCTGCTTTGTTCTTGTCTTGTTGCTTGCCCTTGGATTGCAGACTGGCATGGGCTTGTTGTTCATCCTTTTTTTTCTGTGCCTTCTTTTTCTGTGCTTTCTGTTGTTCGGAAGACTTCTGTTCAGACCGTTTCTGTTTTTCTTTCTGCTGATCCTGCCCGCTCTCTTTGCCCTGTTTTTGACCGGATTTATTCTGATCAGCATTTTGAGACTTGCTCTGTTCTGACCCCGATTTATTCTGACCCTTATTCTTATCGCCCTGTTTACCGCCCTTTTTCCCCTGCTTATCTTTATCCTGATCGTTCTTGTTTTTCTGATCAGACTTTTTCTGCTTATCCGATTTTTTCTGTTGGTTCGATTTCTTTTGCTTCGACTGCTGCAAGGCTTTCTTCACCAGATCACGATTAAATCGCGCATCTTTATCCGTCCTATCCGCCTTATTCGTCTGATCAGACCCAGCCAATTTCAAGGCACGATCATAAGCATCCAACGCCCCTTTCAAATCGCCCGCTTTAGCCAACGCATTACCACGATTATACCAACCATCAGCACTATCGACCTGGCTCAGTGCTTGCGCTGCCCGCTTATATTTTCCAGCGCGATATAATGCTGCCCCCTTCCAGTCAGGGTCATGGAATAACCCGGCTGCATCCCCCGGTTTTTTATGGTGCATCAAGACCTGCCCCTGTTGATCAGGCGTCTGCCACAGATCTTTCCACACCATCGCATTGGCATGGCTCGGTATCATCACAGTTGAAATCATCACAATGGGCAGCAGCAACCAGGTCAACAGCACGCCCCGCCGGAATGTCAGCGCCAGCAATGGCAACACCAGCAGTAACAACCACGGCCCTTCCTCGCGCCACAGATCGGTTTGCAGTTTTTCCTGTTTGGAAATCTGATCTGTGACTGATGGTTTCAGACCGGGAATGGCATTGATATCCGCATCATCGAACCGGATCGGCTGATAGACGCCGTGACCGGCATCGGCCAACTGCCGCAAGACGCCCGCATCCAGACGCGGAATCACGATATTACCGCTGCCATCTTTGACAAAACCACCCGCTTCTCCAGCCGCAGGAATCGGCGCGCCCGCATGAGTACCCACCCCGATCACGCTGACCCTATGCCCTGCTTTCACCAATTTTGCGGCGATATCCATGGCATCGGCATCCACGCCATCGGTCAACAATATCACCGTTCCATGCTTGATAGCGTTGCGTTTGAAAATCGCTTCGGCATGTTCCAGTGCCGTCGATGCGCGGCTACCCTGCACCGGCATCATGGATGGTTCCAGTGCATCGAGCATGGCCAGAATCGCATTATTGTCGCTGGTCAGCGGCACCACATCAAAAGCAGCACCGGCAAACACGACCAGCGCCGTCTGCCCTTCTTTCCGGACAGCTAAAATATCCTGCAGTTTCTGTTTGGCACGTTGCAATCGATTCGGCTTCAAATCAGCAGCCAGCATGGAACGTGACAGATCCAGCCCGATCACCAGCGCCGACTGAGCCCTATAGACCGGTTGCGGCAACTGCTGCCAGGCTGGCCCGGCTAGGGCGATTAGCGCCATGCATCCAGCCAGAATCAGAGCTGCCAAAGCTGCTTTCGAGTGTTGTTTCCGCCCCTCGTTGTCACCGACGAGATAAGACAACAGTGCCGGATCGCAGACCGCCGCCCAACCGTCCCCGTTCTGTCCTTGACGCCAAATAAAGAGCGATAACCATAACCACAGCGGCAATGCCAGCAGCCACCACGGACGCAGAAAATGAAATGCTGTCAACGCATCCACGCTTTACCCCTTTACCGAACCAAACAATTTCGATGATTGCTCGCGTACAATCGCACAACCAGAAATCCCGCCGCCAGCAACAATGCCAATCCGAGCGGCCACATAAACAAGGCATGGCGCGGACGATAGATCTGTTTATCTTTTTCCACCGGTTCCAGTTTATCAATCAGATGATAAATCTGTTGCAACTCTTTGGTGTTATGGGCGCGAAAATATTTTCCACCGGTTTTTTCGGCAATCGCCGTCAGCGTTTTTTCATCCAGCTCCGCTGACGGATTAACCTGTCGTGAGCCAAAGAACGATTGAATCATCATCGCATCAGCACCGATGCCGACGGTGTAAATGGTCAGCCCCCGTTTCGCCGCCAGTTCAGCCGCCTGAATGGGGGAAACCACACCGGCATCATTAACTCCGTCGGTCAACAGAATCAGCACCTGATCATGGCTGGCAGCGGTTTTCCCCTCCTTCATCCGTTTCACTGCCAGACCAATGGCATCGCCAATCGCCGTCGCCTTGCCCGCCAGACCGATCACCGCCTCATCCAGAAGCCGTCGCACGGTTTTGCGATCAAAGGTCAGCGGCGTCTGCACATAGGCATTGGAACCGAACAGGATCAAACCAACCCGATCACCTCTGCGACGCTCGATAAAGGCATCGGCCACCGCCTTCGTTGCCGTCAAACGATCCACCGCCCGCCCTGACATTTCAAAATCCTGTGTTTGCATGGAACCCGAAATATCCACCGCCAACATCAGATCCCTGCCGCTGACCGGTAATTCCATAGCATCGCCAATCCACTCTGGACGCGCCGCCGCCACTATGACCAACAACCAGACCAGAGCCGCCAGCCACAAACGCACCCGCTCATATTTGTCCGTTTGCGCCGCATTTGCATCCGGCCATTCGCTTGCAAACGGTACATAAGCGACCGCCTGCTGGCGGCGCACTGGCGGCAACAGCATACGCGCCAATAGTGGCAATGGCAGCAAGGCAAAGACCCACAACCATTGCCATGTTAGTGAATCAAACAGGGATGCCATCATCGTTGTGCCAGGATCCATCGGCGCACCAGTTGCAGCAGTTTATCCATATCGATCTGAGCATAACGCTGATACGGCGCATCAAGCAATGCTCGCCCATCGCTGCTACTAAATGCATGTTCATCCCACTGCGCATCCAGCCAGATCAGCCAGTTATCGCCGCTTAAACCTGCAATGCTTGTATCATCCGGTTTTAGGCCGATAGCGACCCGGCGCAATAAAGTGGAGAGCTCCGTTGCCAACGCACCGGTATCAACATCGGCTGCTGTCCGTTCTTCCAGCCGTTCCAGTTTACCCAATGCCTGTTTGAGCATCTCCCGCTGTGAAAACTGTTTTGGCTTTATCTGTCTGGCTTTGCGTCTCTTTAACCACCAGAACAACGCCGCCACGCTCAGTAATATCAGCCCCAACAGCAGCCACCAGCCCGGTGCTGGCGGCCACCACGACACCGGCTCGGGCATATGGATATCGCGCAGTTTTGCCAGTGGATCCTGCTTCAACGCACCACCCCCAGCGTAGCCTGTAGCGCTGTATATGGATCATCGGTGGTGGCGCACTCAATCAGAAAAAAGCCCGGCATCTTTGCCAACTCCTGCAAGCGAGCATGCCGTGCATGAAAATGTTCGGCAAGCTGACCACGCACTCGGGCATCGGCCGCATTGAGCTCGCGCACCGTTTGTCCATCAAATGCCTGCAACACGCCGGTATCAGGCAGGCGTTTTTCAAACGGATCAAATACCATCACAAAGACAATCTGATGATGTTTCAGTAACTGTCTGAGCAGTGCCTGTGACGCATCATCCAGCCCCCGCCCATCGCTGACGATTAACATTAAACTGCCCGCACGCGCAGCGTGGGAGGCACGCTGTAAGGGCAGCAACAATGATTCCCCCGAATCGGGCACACGTTGTGTCCACTGCGGATGGTCCGTAATTTGACCCAGCATCCGCATCACGGATCGTTTGCCGCGCGAAGGACGAACAGTTGCGGCCTGATTGCTCGCATCGACAATCAGCGCCCCCACCCGATCGCCCTGATGCACCACGCTCCAGGCCAACAGGCTGGCGCATTCCGCTGCAATCACAGATTTCAAGGCTCCCTGCGTGGCAAAAAACATGGCCGGTCGCAAATCCAGCAACAGCAGCGCCGGACGTTCGCGTTCCTCGCGAAACAGTTTTGTATGCGGCTTGCCGGTGCGTGCCGTCACCCGCCAATCCATATTGCGAATCTCATCGCCCGGCTGATACGGTCTGACCTCATCAAATTCCACCCCGCGCCCCTGAAAGCGCGACAGATGCCCGCCCGCCATCAGCGCACGCGGATAACCCTCACGCAGCCGTAAATTGGTCGCCGGTCGTTGCAACTGAATCAGATAAGAAAGCTCAGCTTGTATCGGGCTAGGGCGTTGCAGTTTTTTCTCCTGTGTTGAGTGGGTTTAGAGTCAAAATCGATTCTCGCCAAGCAGCAAAGAACGCAAAGAAGTCAAAGACAAAAAATCATTCTGTGCTCGTGGTTCGATCTTGACTATAAAACTCATGGTTTGGTTGAAGGTTCCTTATCGTCCGGCCTGGTGATGCTTGCAGGAACCACGGCCTTGTCCACCTGTCCGGTTGATGCTGACTGGTTGACAGGCGTACCAACAAACAGGGTATTGGCAGCCATCTGTTTCTGCCACTCCTTGAACGTGTAACTACTCACCGCGAAATATTCGGGTCGGTCGGATACCTTGAGCAGATATTTATCGCCTGAATTCGCCTTGGCAAAACGATATTGGCGCAGTTTCTTTTGCCTGTGTACGGCAACAGTCAGGATCGGATGCGCAAGATCGAAACCATCTGGCGGCTGTTTTCCCAACACCTTTTCAAAACGCAGGGTTGCCAACAGGTGTAGCGCCTGTTGCACAGCATGCTGATCCAGTTGTTTGCCAGCAGGCGTTGATACTGCATGCCAGACCTGCTTATGCTGTTTGGTAGCACTGTCTTTGTTGCCAGCACTGTTTTGACCGCTACTGGTTTTGACAATCGCAACATCTGCAATATCCAGTCCGCTCACCTGATCATCGGTAATCTGCAACAGCGTTTTATCCTGCCACTGACTCTCATCCAGAGGCAGATCATAACTGCCCAGAGCTACGCTATAAGCAGCCTGATCATGGCTGTTACGCGCATAGCTCTGACGCGCCCCTGCACCGTTACCAAGATAGAGTTCAGCCACCACTTTATCACCCTTACTCAAAACGATATGGCGTTCGAAATCATCTTTAGCCAGCTTGAAACGCGCCCATGCGGATGGTGATGTTGCAACAGCTAAACCATGTTTCAGACTGGACAACCGCTGCAATATCTGATCGATTTTTCCGGTATCTGCCGGAAATCCGCTGTCTGTTTTCCAACCATGATGCTTATGCAGTTTCACAGCCTGTTTATCCGGCCCATAAATGGTGACGGTATCCACACTATCCGGCTGAAACGATAGCAACGTAACATTGCTCTGTGATGCTTGCAGTTCATTACCTCCCATATAGGCCACGGCGACCAGTGCTATTTGAACGACTGCCACGATAACAAGTATCCGAATTATGCGTTGCATCGATTTTTTCATCGTTTTTTTCATCAATCACACCTCCGCCAGAATCGTTTCAAATTGCGCAGCCCTGCGACGATGCAGCAGCCGTCGCCAGACCCAGACCAGCCCCAGCCCGAACAGCGCCAGTGCGTAGTTCAGATATTCCCAGAATAACTGCGTATCATGTTCCATCGGGATCAACGTACGAGCAAAGCTGGCCCGACTGCGAATCGCCAGCAGCCCCTCATCCTGCAGCGACCAATCCACTGCATTCTGAATCATCTCCAGCTGACGGGTGTATTGCGTACCCATGCCCTGAGATGTCAGACTAACCACCATGTCGCGGGCAAAATCATTGGCACTGATCAAAACCAGTCGTGCCGAATCGGAGGAACGCTCGATCACGCTGGCGACGACTGGTTTTGTGGCGTTCTTGCTTGCTGTTTTATCCGTTACCTTTCCATTCTCCTTATCTTTTCCGCTCTGTTTCAGCAGTGGCGAGGGCTTATCCTTGAACCAGGAGTCAAACCGCCCCTTGATGGCAACAGCCAGCAACTCGCGGCCACGCTTACTAGCCGGTCTGAAACCGGTATCCGGATAGAGTCCGTATTTCGGCATAATATCCGCACTGTCCGACACCCAGCTATCGGACGAAGTGTGAATCAGCTCCGTAACCTGACGATTTTTGTTTTTCTGCCTGTCCACATGCAGCGGTGAGGCCCAGTTCACAGTCAACTGCTGCAAGGATGCCGTCATCGGGCTATTCCGATTCAAACCCTCTCCACGTACATCGGCAAACAACGGATAGGGCATCATGCGGATTTCATTGACTGATATGCTGCCCAACTGCCGACGTACAGGGATCGGAAGCGAAGCACTGTGCGGATCGAACACCAGGGTTTTATCCATCGTCACGCCAAGATGCTTCAACCACGCCTCCAGCCCCGATTTGTGCGTTTTGGCGCTTAGCGTATTGCTAATATTCACATCAAATGGGGAGGTTGCCACCACCACAGAGCCGCCCTGCATCAGAAACTGATCCACCGCGAATAACTGTTTCTGATCCAGCGCATCGGGTGCCAGCAACAACAACAGATCGGCATCGGATGGTACATGTCCATCTTGCAGTTGCGTGTCAATCACCCGCTCATTTTTTTTCAGCATGGCATGCAGTAACTGATAGCGTTTGCCACGCGGCGCAGGCATGTAGGGATTGGCTGGGCGCATCGGTGCCGGCGGGGTTACTATAGCTACCGTTTTCATATAACCTGGAGCCAAACGCTGTAGCGCGGAACTGACTGCGCGTTTGAGACTGGCTTTGTTCAGTTCAGCCGGTAGCGGGATTTGTACCGCTTCATCACCATGTTCCAGCACCATATAAAACCAGAATGGTTTCGGATCGAGCAGACTTGCAATTTGTGGTCCGAAGCCATACTGCTGTTTCAGCCGTTTGGCCAGTTTGCCATCACCGGCTTCAGGATCGCTGAAATCAACCTTCAGCTTACCTGCCGATTTCTGCTGCATGGTTTTGAGCATAGCCTGCAAATCCTGTCGCAGTGTCTTCAACTCGCCGGGTAATTTGGCCGCATCCGAGATATAAGCGTGAAAGGTGGCTGGCGTCTGCAAGCCAGCCAGAGGATCGCCGCCACTCTGCCATGCCTGTGTCACCTTGCGAATGGCGCTGGTAATCGCATATTCGGGATTCTTCAGCACAACTTCCGGATTACCGCCTCCGCTGCTCTTTACTTCGATCAAATCCTTAAATCCGAGCGTTTCAAACTGATCGCCATAGGCGATGACCAGATTAAAGTAGGAGTTCACCACGCCAGACTCGTAGCGACTGGCCATACGAAACGGTACCGGACGGATATTATATTTTTCCGCTGCTTCGCGCTCCAGCGCCGGATCGGTTTGCGGATCAACAAATTCAACCCGCACATGCTTGCCGCCGGCGACCTGATACTCTTTCAACAGGTCTTCGATTTGCGGCACCAGTGGTTCCAGCAACGGATGTGTTTTGGCCGAAAAATAACCGCGAATCAGCAGCGGTTCCTGTAAGCTGTGCAGATCGTTTTTGGTTGCATCTGACAACGAATAGATATTGCCCTGGGTTAAATCCGCACGCAGCACGCCCACCGGATTCATCCAGATATTGAGCAGCAGTACATTACAGGCCACCAATACTGTTAGCCATGCCCAGCGGCGGTGTTGCACACTGCCCGGATTACCTGCCCAGCGCAGCCGCTCCAGCGAATAGCGATTGAGCATCAGAAACACCGCCACAATCGACAGGTAATAGAGGATATCACGCGCATCGAGTACGCCACGGGTGATGGAATCAAAACGCGATCCGGTTCCCAGCAATGCCAATACCGAGCCAATCTGACGACCAAACAGGGTAGTCAGCATATCCGATCCAATCAGATAAAAAACCGAAGCTGTGGCCACCGTCAGAATCAATGCCACAATCGGATTATCAGTACGCCCGCTCATATACAGGCCGATGGCCAGATAGGCAGCTGCCAGAAACAGGCTGGCCAGGTAACCGCCCCAGACCGGGCCCCAATCCAGAGAACCAAGCATGCTGACAGTAAATGGCAGCGGCAAGGTTAAGGCCAGTGCCAGTGCCACCAGTGCCAGCCCGGCCAGAAATTTACCGATGATTAAGGATGACGGAGCAATCGGTGCGGTCAGCAGACTTTCCAGCGTGCCGGAACGCCGTTCTTCCGCCCAGCTGCGCATGGTCAAGGCCGCCACCAGGAAGATCAGCAGAATCGGCATCCACTGAAACAGCGGCTTCACATCGGCAATATTGCGGGCAAAAAACGCTTCCGACCAAAAAAATATAAACAGGTTTACAATCAGGAATGCGGCCAGAAACAGCCACGCGGCCGGCGATGCAAAAAAGCTGTTAAACTCCTTCCGACATACTTCAGTGATCACTTTCATCAGACATGTACCTCCTGGGAATTCATGGCATCAACATTGGCATCCGCAGCATTAACTTCGGCAAACACCGTTTCCAGATCGCGCAGCTCCGGCTGCATGGCGTAGAGCTTGTCGCCATGATTGTGTACTGCAGTTGCCACATCAGGGGCGATATTGGCCGCTGCCGTGAGTGCATAGCCGTGATGCTCGCTGTCCGTACGTGGTGTAACAGACGCCACCCCGTCAATCTGACCCAGGTAGCCCATGGCCTTCGGATTATCCAGTTGAATCAATAGTGTATGTCCGGATTGCAGCGCATCCAGTGTCGAATCGACCACCAGCTTGCCGGCACGCAAAATCAGTACCCGTTCACACACCGCCTGCACCTCCTGCAGAATATGGGTTGAAATAATGACAGTGGCATGTTCGGCCAGTTCGGCAATCAGGCTGCGCATATGGCGAATCTGAGTCGGGTCAAGCCCATTGGTCGGCTCATCGAGAATAATGATGTCCGGGTTGTGTAGAATTGCCTGCGCTACACCAACACGCTGGCGGTAACCGCGCGACAGGGTTTGAATCGATTGGGATGCTTTCTCTTTTAATTCGGTACGCCGAATGGTCGTAGCCACAGCATGATTCAGTGCGTCTTCCTCTACCCCGTGCAGACGACCCTGATATTGCAGATATTCCATCACATTCATTTCCGGCCAGACCGGGCAATTTTCGGGCAGATAACCAATACGCTGCTGAATGGACGGTGTATCTTTGCCAATCTGTAAGCCATCAATACTGATTGTACCCGCCGTCGGCTCCAGAAACCCGGTCATCATTTTCATAATGGTGGATTTACCCGCGCCATTATGACCCAGCAGACCCACCACTTCTCCACGTTCAATGGTGGCGGATACATGATCCACCGCTTTAAAATCACCGTAAGAACGGCATAAATCACTAACCTTAATCATTAAAACACCCCATCATAGAATATTTTGGATTGAATCAAATCTGTTTATATGAGCCCCGAATAAGAATTTAAAGAGGATTTATGAATATTTTTTAGCCTTTGAATTCTTTACGGTACAGCTACGCGTTTGAGTAGTTCGGCAATCACATCGTCACTGGAAACACCTGCGGCTTCGGCTTCAAAACTGAGTAACACACGATGGCGCAATACATCCGGCGCAATAGCCTGCACATCTTCAGGGCTGACATAATCACGCCCAGCCAACCATGCATGGGCGCGAGCGCAGCGGTCCAGCGCGATGGTGGCGCGCGGGCTGGCGGCATATTCGATCCAGTGGGCCAGATCAGCGCTGTATTTCTCAGGCCCGCGCGTCGCCATCACCAGATGCACGATATAATCCTCCAGCGCTTCGGCCATGTGTAACGCCATAGACTCACCTCTGGCGGAAAACAGGTCGGCCTGCGTAACCTGTTGGGTCATGGCGCTATCGCCATGGTCAAATTCCTGACGTGATAAACGCAGGATCTGTTTCTCAGTCGCCGTATCAGGATAACCGATGCGTACATGCATCAGAAAACGATCCATCTGCGCCTCGGGCAAAGGATAAGTGCCCTCCTGCTCAATCGGATTCTGGGTTGCCATAACTAAAAACAGTTCAGGTAGCTGATGCGATACCTTGCCGACCGTAATCTGACGCTCCGCCATCGCTTCGAGCAACGCCGCCTGTACCTTGGCCGGCGCGCGGTTGATTTCATCGGCCAGAATCAGATTATGAAACAGCGGCCCCTGCTGGAAATGAAATGATCCATCCTGCGGGCGGTAAACTTCCGTACCGGTCAAATCCGAAGGCAGCAGATCCGGCGTAAACTGGACGCGGTGAAAATCGCCTTCCATGCCATCAGCCAACACTTTAATCGCCTTGGTCTTGGCCAGTCCGGGCGCACCTTCGACCAACAGATGACCATCGGCCAGTAACGCAATCAGCATACGATTGACCAGAGTCTCCTGACCAAGAATACGTTGCCGGATCTGATTGCTCAGTCGCTGTAAAGGGTGTGACATAGATAGCTATCTCCGTGATTCATATTTTTATTCCGAGTTTCGGCTATGCCGGGGTTATCTGGTTCTTATAACTGAAGCAGCGCTTTGGCTGCTTCAGGATCGAAATGCTCTTTTTCTACTCGTAGATAAGCCACATTTTCTTCAACAGCAATGCGTGCTTCGGCGACGCCAGACAGCTTCAGCAATTGG
>JALUWF010000117.1 GCA_027019785.1 Mariprofundus sp.
ATCATCCATCGCATCAGCTTTATTTCAGACCGCACTTCGAAAATATCGGATCGAACGCTGGCTATATCAGACTTGGTCGCTATTTGGGTTTCTAACGCCTCGGAAAATGCCTCTCTCTGAGCCTCAGCGAATGCTTCAGACTGCGTGCTGTCCATTCCCGCCTTTTCAAGTCTTTTCGCAAATTTAAGCGTATCAAAAGTAACCACTGACATAGCGCAATCGTAAAGGTTCCCCTTCATTTCGCAACATATAATCCTATATCTCGCTAAGAGCGCCATCCCCCAGGGGAGCCTCTCTTACTTCGTAATTCACCTTCTGGCTAAGTTTGCTTTACCAAAATAAACACTTAACTGCGAGATCACTGCTTTTCAACCTTAAGTAGCGGTGCCAAGCTTTGGTATTATTGTTTTTTAACTATGTGAACTTCACAACTTTGAAAGGGCTAAGAAAGATTTTGCAGTAATAACACGAGCGAAGTCAGGTGGGTTGTTCAGCAGTAATTGGTCGCCTGTTATCAGTACGGCGTGCGGAGTAGTGGCTAAAAGCGTCCATAAATGTTGATCATTTTTATCGGGTGCTTGGCCGCTAATCCTTACTGGCTCGCGAAAAATGGCATTGGCTGTAATATCTTCCAGAATGATATCGATTTCCGATTCTTCCAGTCTGTGTAGACTCTGGATTTTGGGACGTAATAACACCTGTCTATATTCTTGAAGAAGTTCGACAGAGAGAAGAAATGGGAAAGAAGCCTGTAGCATTCCATCAAAAATAACAGATGGCGGCGAAGATCTGTTTCCCGTGATTAATCCGCTGACCAGGATATTCGTATCGATAATGACCCAGGGTGTTCTCATATTTGGCGAGAAGCTCGTGTTTCGTCAACGGCTATAGTCATTGCTTCTGCTTCATTTAAGTTGCTGTTAGCTCTAGCTATGGCGACATAGTCGCGTGCACATTTTGTTGATTTGATGCCATAATTATCCAGACTGTTTTCAATGATTTCACGGATCGACCTGTGTTGTCGGGCCGCAGCTTCTTTCAATGCAAGGTGGCGTTCGTCAGAAAGACTGATTGTTAATCGTCCCATAAGTATTCTCCTGAATTATCACCAGTGCACCATAACACCATGTCTGGGTTATTTCAACTGTTAACTTATTCCTTTTCCGTGAGAACGACTATTAAATATTTTTTGCCTTGCTCTGCGATTCTTTGCGGCTTAGCGAGACCACTACCTTTCAACCTTTCCTTACCAGATTGTAGTAAGCATGCCAGATCGCCTTAAATTGGTATCAGCCGTGACCAGAGGAATCTTTTGCACCAGTGATGTGGCCGCAATAATCCTGTCAGCCGGGTCTTTATTGATCTCTTTGGGCAGTTGAGTGGACAACTCGGCTATCTCCGGAGTAACGCCCTGATATTGATATTTATTGGATAAAAACACCCATTGAATAAAATCCTGATAGGATGCCTCAATGCAGACCCTCTCTTTTTGAACCAGCATGGCTATTTCCCAAAGTGAAATTTCACAAAATATGATTCCATCTCCCTCATTGGCACGGGCAATGACCTGCTTCGCCCGTTCCGAAAGCAGCTCCGGCTTCAACGCATCCCAGAGAATCACATGCGTATCGACCACAATCACGTCATCGCCTTCCAATCCTCCTCCAACGGAGATAACAAATCACTGACTTTTGCCGTTTTTCTCAATTTTCTGAGCGCATCCTGCGCAGCCACCATTTTATTTTCAGGCGGAATAATTCGGGCCACATCAGTGCCTCTTGAAGTTAACGTGATCACATCGCCTTTCTCAACCTTCTTGAGAACCCCTAACAAATTCGACCTGAATTCACTGACTGCTATTCTTTCCATACTGTCCCCCTGAATTAAACGTACAAGCATATTGTACAAATAGCGATGCATATATTCAAGGACTTTGTTGATAACACACTTACGGAAGGAGCCTTTCATTATCAGTATCTCTCTGCGGCTCTTCGATATCACTGCGAAGGGGTTTGCTGCATCCAGGGCAACTGATTGGGAGTAATGCCTTCAATGGCCAGGTATCCTACGCCGGCATGCCTGTAGCGACCGGCGGCAAAAGCGGGGGCGGCGGCTTCGATGGCCTGTTCCAGTTCGGACGTGACGGGGCCATCGCCACCCGGATGCTGGTAGTCCACCATGACATACATAAAACCGTTCAGGTTATCGACTACCTGCAGACCACCAATTTCCGCGCCGACCGGCACCGACATCAACCGTACCAGTTCACCCGTGTCGATCTGATAGGCCCACAGGTAGTTATTGACATGTTTGCTACTATCTTCTCCGATAAACAGGTAACGGCTGGCCGGCGAAAAACTGAGGTTATCCGGATTGGCGATGGCATCAATAGCGGCCGTATTGCCCCATTGATCCTTGTCTGAGCGATCCCTTCCGGTCAGCGCCGCTATGGATGCCATCGATGTTGCAACC
>JALUWF010000118.1 GCA_027019785.1 Mariprofundus sp.
TTGCTCCCCACCCCACCTCACGATGACGCAGTTTCTTTCGGCTACGGGGTCTATAGCATACCCCGACATGGACTTGCACCATGCTGATTGTAGTACGCTACGAGCGTACGAGGTGCGGCTTTAGCCGTGCAGGAGAGCTAGAGCCTCAATAAATTTTGACAAAACTAAAATTTAATTTTATTATTGCAGCATGTATCTACCCAGAGCACTGAGTAATGAATTTCAGCAATCTTTGTTATCTTTTCCGGCGTTGCTGATCACCGGGCCGCGCCAATCAGGCAAAACAACCTTTCTACATCATACCATGGGTAATGCGGCTGCATACGTCAGTTTTGACGACCCCATGAGCCGCGACTTTGCCCTAAGCGACCCAAACGGATTTCTTGACCAGTATCAGGGTGATCCTGTGATACTCGATGAGATTCAATATGTCCCTGAACTATTGCCTTATATTAAAATACGTATTGATCGAAATCCTGAAATATATGGGAAATGGTTGCTTACAGGCTCACAGCAATTCCGTCTCATGCATCAAGTTAGCGAGTCGCTGGCGGGACGTATTGCTATCATGGAGCTGCTCCCCTTTTCATGGATCGAACTTCCACCAAGGCCGATTGAAGATCTTATCTGGCAAGGCGGCTATCCTGTTCCCGCCCTGCACAGGGATCGTTTGCGTTTGTGGATGAGCAGTTACATTCAGACCTATCTGGAACGTGATGTGAGGCAATTGATCAATGTGCATGATCTTCGCCAATTTGAATTATTCATCAATCTATGCGCAGCGGGCCATGGGCAGACGCTACACGCTGCCACATTGGCCAGAGAAACGGGTGTTTCACAGCCGACAATCAAATCATGGATTGGGGTGCTCGAAGCCGCCTATGCCGTTCGATTGGTGCCGCCATGGTTCCGGAATTACGGCAAGCGATTGGTTAAAGCGCCAAAACTCTATTTTCTCGATGCTGCGCTTGCATGTGCATTAACTCGTCAACCGGGCGGCAAGGCCGCCCTTTCCGGTGCTATGGGCGGTGCTCTGTTTGAGGGTTTGATTGTCAGCGAGGCGATCAAGGCATTCACGCATGCAGGAAAAAAGCCGGAAGTCTATTACTGGCGTACGCGAGATGGCATGGAAGTCGATCTGCTTATTCTGATTGGCGGCACTATTCTTCCTGTGGAAATTAAACTTACAGCCACGCCATCGCTGAATCATGTCAAGCCGTTAACCCAGCTGTGCCGGAGTCTGGGTGATGATATTCGTCCCGCCGGTATACTCGTCTGCCAATGCCGCAAACAGACGCCCATGTCTGGCGGTCATATCGCCATGCCATGGCAGGATTTTCCCGGCTGGCTACAGAAAGAAATCAAATGAATGCAAAGAAAGTGCAAGAAAGGGTCAAGTATCATATTGACGGTCATGCTCATGATTGATCTGATTTTTTCATATCGAGACCTCTACGGATAGAATATGATACTTGACCCCCTTCCCTTTGACCCCCTTCCCTCTCGGTGCATTACCCCAAGTCGTACCATACACCGCGACCACGACCATGCTGATTCAGATGACCAAGTCTGGTCAGTGAGCGGAAATGCTGCTTGAGCGTGTTGCGACTCGCACCGGTCAGTCTGATAGCATCACCTATTGTGACACGACCATGCTCACGGGTAAATTCGACAATCTGTAGTGAGAGTTTTGGCAATGCGGCCAACACCAGTTTTTCGAGTTCTAGTTTCTTTTCTAGCCGATGCACCTGCTCATTTAGCGAACGGAGGAAGAATATAAGCCATGGCTGCCAATCGGGAGAATCGCTTCGGATCGTTCCCTGGGTTTGCCGTAGCGCCAGATAATAGGCATCTTTGCTCTGCTCAATGACGCTTTCCAACGAACTGTAAGGGACATAGACATAACCCATCTGCAATAGAAGTAGCGTTGTGAGCACGCGAGATAGTCGGCCATTACCATCCTGAAATGGGTGAATTTCCAAAAACACAACTACCCATACCGCAATAATAAGTAGTGGATGCAAATGTCTGGAAGCACGCGCTTGTTGCAACCATGTCACCAGTTCTTTCATCAGGCGTGGTGTATCAAAAGGCGTGGCTGTCTGGAACACAATGCCAATCTGATTGCCGTTATTATCGAAGGCAGCCACACTGTTGGATGTCGTCTTATAATGGCCGCGATGCCTTGCATCCTTGTCGCTATAGGCAAGCAGATTTTGATGTAATTGCTTGATGTGATTCTCAGTGAAGGCAATATCAGCCCATGATGAAAATACCAGTTCCATGATTTCTGCATAGCCAGCGACTTCCTGCTCGTCGCGACTGGAAAAATTCATGATCTGCAGGTTGGATAACAAATGCTCGACCTCGCGATCGGACAATTTTCCTCCTTCATTTCTCAAAAGGACAGGCGAAAATCTTTATCCACGAATGACACAAATGCATACGAATATTAGAAGCTAAATAG
>JALUWF010000119.1 GCA_027019785.1 Mariprofundus sp.
TGGCGCCGCCAATGGATACGGTGATCCAGACAAACTGCATTGCACTGTCAACGGGGAAAACCCAGAGCATGCTAAAGCCGTATAAGCAGCCCAGCATCAGCACGCTGGCGAGGACTGCTGTAAGTAAACGCTTGATGATATCCGGGGTAAATAGCGAGCCATAGGTTTTGCTCAGCCGCACATAAAGCAGACCGACATTCACGAATGCGGCCAATGACGTAGCCAGCGCCAGACCGACATAGGCCCAGAACTGCATCAGAATGACAGCCAGCAAAATATTCACAGCCACGCTGATGGCGGCATATCGCATTGGTGCTTTGGCATCTTTGTCGGCGTAACAGGCGGAGGCGAACAATTTTGCCCAGCAGAAGGCAATCAGGCCAACGGCATAGGCTTTGAGCGTCTGCGCCGTCGCCATGGAATCGGCATGAGAGAATGCACCGCGCTCAAACAGGGTGACAACAATCGGTTCGGCCAGATAAAAAGCGCCTACTACGGCAGGCAGGGTGATCCAGGTCAGCCAGGCCAGGCCGGCGCGCAGGTCGCGCAATGCGGCGTTTTTGTCGCCTCGGGATAAATGACCGGATAAGGTTGGGAGCAGGGCCGTGCTCATGGCGATGCCGAACAGTGCCAGCGGCAGTTGCACAATGCGGTCGGAGTAATAGAGATAGGAGACCGCGCCGGTATCGAGCAGCGTGGCCAGAATGGTGCCGATGAGGATATTGATTTGCACCGCCGCAATGGCCAGCACTGCCGGGCCGAACAGGGTAAATGTTTCGCGAATGGCGGATTGGCGGAAATTAAAACTGAGGCGCGGTACCCAACCGATACGTTTTAAAGCGGGGAACTGAATCGCCAGTTGCAAAAATCCGCCGAGTAACACGCCGATGGCCAGTGCAATGGCCGGATTATCGAACGAAGGTGCCAGTGCTACGGCAGCGAAGATGATGGCGACATTGAGCAGCGCCGGACTGGCAGCCGGCACGGCAAAATGCTTATAAGTGTTCAGTACCGCCCACGACAATGCCGCCAACGAAATCATAGCCAGATAAGGGAACATCCAGCGCGCCAGCTGCAGTGCCATGGCCCAGCGATCCGGTTCATCGGCAAAACCGGGGGCAAACAGGTATAATAGCCATGGCATCAACAACATGCCGAGCAACGTGAAAATGGTCAGCGCAATCAATAGCAGCGTCGCCAGTGCATTGAGGAAACGGTGCGCCTCCGCTTCCCCTTTTTCACGTTCATCGGACAACACCGGCACCAGCGCCACGGTCAGCGTACCCTCGGCAAACATGCGGCGGAAGAAATTGGGCAGCTTAAAAGCGACAAAAAAGGCATCGGCCAGCATACCGGCGCCAAGTACGCGGGCCAGCAGAATATCGCGTACAAAGCCGAGTATGCGCGAGGCCATCGTCCAGCCGCCCACTTTGGAAGCGGTGCGCAACAAGCCAGAGGATTGAGCTCCCGATTTCTCCGTGTTTGACTTGTCTTGAACCGTAGTCATAATTCGCCGCCCTTTTTCAATGACCCTTAGGGGCCGGTTGCGAACCTAGCGCCGCAGAGATATGAAACAAACAACGCATATGGAATTTTTCCAGCCCGCGATGCTGTTTCATATCATGGGCTGGAAAAATTCCATGCACATGAGAAGGGCAAGTTTATGGCCAGGCCAAAGGTGGTGATGTTTTAATATGCCAGGAATTAGAGTAAATCCTGAAGAACCGTTTGAAATTGCGCTGAAGCGTTTTCGCAAGCAGGTCGAGAAAGGTGGCGTGATTTCCGAATGCCGCCGTCGCGAAGCTTATGAGAAGCCTTCCATTGCATCCAAACGCAAAGAAGCCGCTGCACGCAAACGTTTAATGAAACGCCTGCGCCGCGTACGCATGCGTGAGAATCGCGATTACTAAATCGCTCGACGCGTAAATGATAAAAATGCCGGGCCTTAGTGCCCGGCATTTTTGTTGGTAGTTCAGAATAAAAACCTTTTCACCGCAAAGCACGCAAATGAAAAAACAAGACAGGAGTGTTTGATCTGCGTACATCTGCGTTGACGTGCAGGATGCACAAATGCCGTGGGCGCATGGATGCTCAGGAACGGCGAATCTGCGTCTAAAATAACGGAGCAAATCATGCTGAAACAGTTAACCGAAGATATGAAAGCCGCCATGAAGGCGAAGGATAAAGCGCGTTTGGGCTGCATTCGTCTGATGCGCGCGGCCATCAAGGATAAAGAGATTGACCTGGGCCATGCGCTGGATGATGCGGAAGCGATTGCTGTGTTGTCGAAACTGATGAAGCAGCGCAACGATGCAGCCACACAATTTGCCGCTGCCGGACGCGACGATTTGAAGCAGAACGAACTGGCTGAAATGGCCATTATCCAGACTTATCTGCCGGAACCATTGGGTGATGACGAACTGGCAGCCATTGTCGATCAGGCTATCAGCGCTACCGGT
>JALUWF010000120.1 GCA_027019785.1 Mariprofundus sp.
GGGCAACGGCATCGCCATCGCCGCTGCTGGCCGTGCCGCCTAAGCGGATCTCCGCACTGAAATATTCATTAAAATGGTGCCCGAGGATAAAATAACCGCCAAATACGGTGTCACTGTTGATACCATTGTCGAGTGTGAATGCACCCAGTCCGCCGCCGACATAATGTTCGCCAGCAGCCATGGCCGGGCTGGCAAATCCCAGTGTCAGTATAGCGATGAGTGCTTTGATTTGGTTGCGCATAATGAATCTCCGTTGTTTGATGGAGCGGCATGATAGCGATGTGAAATCAGGATGGAAGCATAGATAACAGAGGTAGATAACAGAAAGTTTAAGCATCCATTGCAATTACTTTCCGATAAACCTGATGGGCCGGAGAATCAATGGCATGTTAGCGAACATGAGCTGCCTCGCCTAGCCTTTGAGTCGCCCATTGGTTGATGCTTTTCCCTTCCACTTCTGCAGCAATAGCAACTGCGGCATGAATATCCGGTGCAACCCTTAACATCAAATTGCCTGAATAAGGCTTTTGTGCAGGCCTATCCATCTCTTCGGACATGGCAATATAATTATCAACAGATTCGTGAAATGCCATTTCCAATGCATCTACGCTTGAAGCATGAAAGCCTACGGTATCGTTAATGCCAGCTAGATGGCCAACAAAGATACGGTCTTCTTCATCATATTCAATGCGCGCAATATAAGTTTTGTATTTCATCATATTCATGGTGTTACTCCTGCTATTTCAAGAAATCGACGAGCATCTTTTACTCGGTAACGAAGGGCTGCTTTATCCGGGTGTGGCCGATGAAAATCAGCGCGCGCTCCATGTAAGACAAAACTAACGGCAGAACCGGAGCGTTCTGTTCGCATCGCGCCCAAAGCCAAAAATAACGACTCAATTTTTCGCCACTCGATATTACCATTTACCGGTTGGAAAAATATTGCTTCTAATGTCTTCCGGTGTTTGCTGTTCATATCGTGGATATTGGCATATGATATCATATAGTGCAATCAGAAATATTTGAATGCGCTGAATTCTGCTTTTGCTGGCAAGCTACACCATGCGCGGATAGCTTCGCCATCCGATTTTTCAGGCTAACGCGTGTGTAAAAAGTCCATACAACCGTGTTGTCTGTTTTCATTGCAAATGGATCAGGAGTCTGTGTGCTGACATTTCAGGAATTAATGCTTACATTACAACATTTTTGGGCCAAACGCGGTTGCGTGGTGCAACAGCCATACGATTCAGCGATGGGGGCGGCCACGTTCCACCCCGCCACCTTTTTACGCGTACTCGATGATAAAGACTGGCGTACGGCCTATGTACAGCCGTGTCGCCGACCGACCGATGGACGTTATGGGGAGAATCCGAATCGCTTGCAACACTATTACCAGTTTCAGGTTCTCCTCAAGCCGGCACCGGAAAATATCCTCGAACTCTATCTCGATTCGTTACGCACCATCGGGATTGATCCGGAAGTGCATGATATTCGCTTTGTCGAAGATGATTGGGAATCACCGACGCTTGGCGCCTGGGGACTGGGCTGGGAAGTCTGGCTTAATGGCATGGAAATCACCCAGTTCACCTATTTCCAGCAGGTCGGCAGTGTGGAATTACCACGCACGCCGGGTGAAATCACTTACGGGCTGGAGCGGCTGGCCATGTATATCCAGGGCGTCGAGAATGTGTTCGACCTGATCTGGGTGGAAACTGAAGATGGCAAACAGGTGAAATACGGCGAGGTATTCCACCGCAATGAAGTGGAATACTCCACCTACAATTTCGATGAGGCAGACAGCAGCTGGTTGCATGAACAGTTCGACCACGCCGAGGGCGAATGCAAGCGCTTAACAGAAAAGAATCTGGTACTGCCCGCCTACGAAGAAGTGATGAAGGCATCGCATGCCTTTAATCTGCTCGATGCACGCGGCGCAATTTCCGTGGCTGAACGGCAGCGTTTTATTGGCCGGGTGAGGGGGCTGGCACGCACTGTGTCGCGTGCCTATGCGGGTATTGAGGCATGAGCGATATGAATCCCTTATTGATAGAAATCGGCACTGAAGAAATCCCTGCCGGCGTGGCTCCGCGTATGGGTGCGTCGCTGATAGCGGCGGTGGAAAAATTACTGGCAGATGCCAACGTAGCACCTGACTCCATCCGGCTTGGCGTATCGCCGCGTCGTTTGTTATTGCATGCGCCAGTGTGTCCGGTGATGCAGGCGGATCGTGAGGAAACGATTTGGGGGCCGCCGGAACGTGTGGCTTTTGCCGATGGTAAACCCACCGGTGCTGCGCATGGTTTTGCCAAAAAGTCTGGTTTGTCGCTGAATGATTTTGAGCTGGCTGATAAAGGCGATGGCAAGGGTAACTACATGAAAGCAGTGCGCACCGTCAAAGGGCGCCCTGTTGTTGAAATTATTGCTGAGGCTATGCCTGGAATCCTGCGCAAACTGCCCAGCCCGAAACAGATGCAGTGGCAGGATGGGGCAGCCCGAAGTGATGCTTTTATTCGCCCGATTCGCTGGATGGTGGCGCGGCTTGGTGATGCAGTGATTGATTTCAGTTTTGCCAATGTCAAAACCGGTACTGTGAGTCGTGGTCATCGCGTGCATGGTTCAACTGGCGAGATAGATGTAAACGATCCGTTCGGCTGGCTGGAATCGCAATATGTGGGTGCAGATCGTGATGCGCGCAAGGCACTGATTGCCGAACAACTGGCGCAAGCGGCAAAGCATGAAGGTGTTACGCTGGTTGCCGATGAAGCGCTGCTGGAAGAAGTGACTGATCTGGTCGAATGGCCGCAGGCCATTGCGGCGCGATACCACGACGATTTCCTGCGCCTGCCTGAAGAGGTCAGCCGGATTGAATTGAAGCATCATCAGCGCTGTTTTTCTTCTTACGATGCTGATGGCGAGGTTAGTCCGGTTTTTTTCACAGTGGCCAATATTGCATCAAAAAATCCGGCTGCTGTGGCGCATGGCAATGAACGCGTGGTTAATGCGCGCCTGGCCGATGCCGCCTTCTATTTTGACCGTGATCCAAAAATATCGCTCGATGCCCGTGTGGAAAAACTCTCCGAAATCGTTTTTCAGGATGGCCTTGGCATGGTTGGTGATCAGGTGCACCGCATGCGCGCTTTTGTGCTCGATAACGCCAAAGCACTCGGTGTGGATGCCAATGATGCCCAGCGTGCAGCGTTATTGTGTAAATCTGATTTGACCACCGGTCTGGTGGGCGAATTCCCTGAATTGCAAGGCTATATGGGTGGTATTTATGCCCGTATGGATGGAGAGACTGATGCCGTAGCTGCCGGCATTGAGCATCACTATGCCCCGGCTGGAGCCGACGATGATTTGCCTGAAAATCGCATCGCCCGCGCTATCGGTATTATTGAACGCATCGACAAACTGCTGGGTTATTTCCACCTTGGTCGCATCCCGACCGCCAGCGCCGACCCGTTTGGTCTGCGCCGCGCTGCCATCGGGTTGATTCGCCTGCTGGCAGATACGCAGCAGCCGATTGATATGACGCTGCAGAAGGTGATAGATGAAGCGGCCAAGCAGTGGAATCAACAGCGCGTGACGATTGCCATCTCCGATGATACCAAGGCGAAGGTTTATGCTTTTGTGATTGAGCGCTTGCTCGGCCTGAGTGGCCATCTCGGTTTCTCCAGAACGTCCATCGACGCTGCCGTGAACTCATCTGAAACACGGCCACTGTATCGCGAAGCATTGATTGCCCGCCATCTGACAGGATTTGAGTCCTCCGAAGAGGGTCAGGCCATCGCCGCTGCCAACAAGCGCATCGCCAATATCCTGAAAAAAGCCGACGACATCCCGAACACAGTGGATACAGCCCTGTTCAGTGAAGCCGCCGAAACCGCGCTCTACGATGGACTGGTCACAGCTGAAGCAGATTTTCAGACTGCTGTTTCGACAGGCGATTTCGAGGCCAGCATTGCCCCCGCATTAAGCGTACTCGCCGAGCTCAGAGTGCCGGTGGATAGCTTCTTTGATGATGTGATGGTGATGGCCGAGGATGCCGCCGTGCGCGGCAACCGTCTGGCTCTGCTGGTTCGCTTGCGCGCCCTGTTCCTGAACCTGGCGGATGTGTCGCGGCTGTGATGTGCAATCGCACATGCCAACTGTAACCTATCGTGAAATAATGTGGCATATGTGTAATCGCAATGCACTCTGGCTATTGGGCAGGGAGGCAACATGAACGGACGAGGCAATGAAAGTTACAGAGAACAGGCGCTAAAGCTGTATCCATGGGTGTGCGGGCGCTGCGGACGCGATTTCACCGGCAAACAATTGCGTGAACTCACGGTGCATCATCGAGACCATAATCACAGCAATAATCCGCCCGATGGCAGCAACTGGGAATTACTCTGCATCTATTGTCATGATAATGAACATCAGCGCTATATGGAGGCCGATGCCCAGGGTGATATCAAGCGTCAGGATGAGCCTTCGACGACCTTCAAAGGTTTGGCCGGACTCAAGGATTTATTGAAAGATATGGATCAGTAAAAGCGCTGAATAATATCGGCCAGCGTGCTCTCGCATTTCGGGCAGATGCACGGCTCGCGCTCATCCAGTCTGAATGTCGTTTTGCATTTACGGCAGCGGTATAAAATCTCCACTATTCAGCCGCTGCCGAGCCTGGACTGCTATCGCACCACAAGGCGCTAATGGGTAATGCGTAGAAATGCTCGCCAAATGGCAATACCTTGTCCCCCATATACACCACCACGCCCCGCTGGAATTTATTGCCAACCGTTTCTGCAAGCGCCCTTAAACCCGAAAAGTCCGAGGTGGCAACATTGGCTGAAGCCTTTACTTCAATCCCGACAATCCTTTGTCCCGCATCCTCCAGCACGATATCAACCTCCCTGCCGCTGGATGTGCGAAAATGGTAAGCATTGATATCCATGAGAGAGAAATCGATTAGCTTGCGAACCTCCTGCAAGACGAAGCTTTCCAGTAGTGGGCCGAGCGATTGTGAAAGTGATAGCGCGCCAGCATCGGTTTCACCACGTAAGTGTGCAGTAATACCCGAATCGAGTAGGTGAACCTTGGGCGATTTGACCAGCCGCTTGCCCAGATTCGATGACCATGCAGGCAACGGTTGGAAAATAAACGTGGCTTCCAGTAAAGATTGATAGCGCCGCAATGTGGTGTGCGCCAGCCCCGAGGTGCGCGATACCTCGGATATATTCATCAATCCGGCGGTGCGAGCCGCCAGCAGCGCAAGCAACCTGGGCATGTCGGTTAAACCTTCGATACTGGCCAGATCACGCACGTCGCGTTGCAATAAGCTGCTGATGTAGCTACGAAACCACGCGTTTCTTCTGTCCTGCATCGGCCTGCCTGCAAGTTCGGGATATCCTCCTGTGAGGATTCGCTGACAAACGTCAATTCGATTCACATCAACCGTCATCACTTGCCATGCATGATCTGAAAACATGGATTCGATTAGTCCGCTCTCCGCACCTGATAACTCGGCCTGCGAAAGAGGTTGCAGTGGCAGTATCTCCATGCGCCCGGCCAACGATTCAGATAATTTTGGCAATAGAAACACATTGGCGGAACCAGTCAGCAGAAAACGACCCGGACGTGGATCCTGATCCACAGCCATCTTGATGGCGGGAAACAATTCAGGTGCATGTTGCACTTCATCAATCACCAGAAAATCACCGGCAGCATGAATCAACGCAGATGGATCGGAGCGCGCAAGCCCTGCTACAGCTGGATCATCAAGCGTCAGATACTGGCCATGTCGCTGTTCAGAAATGGCTTGAGCAATCGTGCTTTTCCCTGTCTGACGTGCGCCATTAAGCAACACCACGCGGGTATCGCCAAGCGCTGCCTGAAGTCTTAAATCAATATGTCGCCGGTACATGGCAGAATATTAGCCACTTAGTGGCGAATTTACAAGAACGTTTATTGACTTGCTGTTTAGATATTTTTTTGCGCATCCGGGTCAAGCAGGATGGCCAGCCAACTGTGGCATGCTGGACACGGGCCGGCTCGCGCTCATCCAGCCTGAATGTTGTTTTGCATCTGCGGCAACGGTATAGAATTTCCATCATGCAGCAGGTAGCCATGAATGCCATGTTGAACCATTCAATGCATGTGCTCGTTTATCTCTGTCCAATACAGACAAAGAATATCCAGACAATTTTGGTGATTGATATCCTTGACCACATAGCTATTCACCCCCAGATCATAGCTGTTGGCAATATCCTGCTCATCATCCGAAGTTGAAAACATCACGACAGGTACATTACTTGTTTTTTTATTGTCGCGAATCCATTTAAGAACCTGCAAGCCATCAATCTTGGGCATTTTCAGATCTAGCAAAATAATACTAGGCAATTCATCCTTTTTCATCACAAATAACTGATCAATAGCATCCTGCCCTCCGCTGGATTCAATCAGGCGCAATCCCACACCACTCTTGTTTGCCCGCCGCTTGATCAAAATCCGTTCATCCAGATTATCATCCACGAACATCATTGTTTTAGTCATAGTTCACCCCTTCGTGAGTTGTAAAGTAGAAACATGCACCTTGATTGATGGCGGACTCTGCCCAGATCTTACCGCCATGGTTACTGATGATCCGTTCCACCGTAGCCAGGCCGATTCCATTGCCTTCAAACTCATCTTCACTGTGCAGGCGGCTGAATGGCTTGAACAGTTTATCAACATATTCCATATCAAAGCCAACGCCATTATCACGCACATAAATGCACGAGTCGGCAGCCTGTTTGTCTGTCCCGATGCAGATTTCCGGTTGCTCCACCTTGTGACTATATTTCCAGGCATTATCGATTAGATTTCTCAAGACCACGCGCATCATCGTCTCATCAGCCGCAGGTGCTATCAGGTTCGGTTCAATATGACAGGTCACATCATGCTCAGCATCATGGTCGCGAAAATCATCCACAATGCCCTGCGCAATGGCGGATAGATCAACGCGGTGAAGCTGTAAGTCAGCCTGGCTTGAACGGGAGAAATCGAGTAAATCCTGAATCAATGTCCCCATGCTGGCAGCGGAATGTCTGATGCGCGATAGCATAAACTGTGCATCTTCCGGCAAATCGGCCTTATAATCTTCTTCCAGAGCCTCACAATAATTACAGATATGGCGCAGGGGAGCGCGCAAATCATGCGAGGCCGAATAGGAAAAACTCTCCAATGTCTGATTGCTCAATTGCAATGAACGGGACTGTTCACGCACTTCATCTTCCGCTTTTTTAATGCGCAAGCCCACTCGCACCTTGGTCAGCAGTAGATCATCCTCAATGGGTTTGGTGAGATAATCCAGCGCGCCGCTTTCCAGGCCGCGAATGACTCGATCCTGATCGCGGAAACGGGCGGAGAGGAAGATGACCGGAATATGTTTGACCAGGTCGATTTTCAGCAGTCGTCCCAGTGTCTCATAGCCATCAATGCCGGGCATCTGGACATCCAGTAGGATCAGATCCGGCAGTTTTTCTGTTGCAATAGCCAGACAATCTTCACCTGATTCAGCCGTAATCGTATCGTAGTCATCTTCCAGAATCTGCTCGGCCAAATCCATATTATCAGGGTTATCATCAACAATCAGGATCAAGGCGCGATCACGCATGGGGAGCCTCCAGAAAACAGCTAATACGCTGCAACAACAGCTCATCATCAATCGGTTTGGTCAGATAGGCATCACAGCCCGCATCCATACAAGTGCGCTCATCATTGGCCATGGCATGTGCGGTCAATGCCAGCACAGGAATATGCTTTAACGCATCATCCTTTTTGATGAGGCGGGTAGCATCCAGCCCATTCATATCCGGCAGGGATACATCCATCAATATCAGATCAATACCACCGGATTGCAAACGATCCAAGCCTGGACCAGCCCGGTCAAAGCCTTCGACTGTATAGTCTTCATCTTCGAGAATCTCCGTCACCAAATCCATATTATCTGGATTATCCTCGATCACCATAATCACACTCTTTACCACACTCATAACTTCAACTCACCAAGGGTCTGCGCTACCATTTTATTCAAATCCATACCGCCCTTGATCATCACCTGGGAGGCATGAGATTCCAGCCAGTGGATTTCATCACGGCTCAATGTTTTGGCCGTGCTGACAATCAACGGAATACTTTTCAGGCTATCATCTTCCCGCATCAAACGAATGACTTCAAAGCCATCCATATTGGGCATCATCAAATCCAGCACAATCATATCCGGTTGCTTTAAGCGCATTTGCGCCATCGCATCCACGCCATCCACCGCCAGACGTACATCGATATGCGCATCCTCAAATACCTGCTGCATGAGCTCGCGCACACCGGCATCATCGTCCACCACCAGCACTTCCCGCGTCTCCTTGAGCAGGCGGGCATATTTAATCGATTGCAACAGATGCTCCGGCACGATGGGTTTCTCCAGATAATCCACCGCCCCCAACTGCATCCCCAGCGCCTTATTATCCATCATGGTGGCCATCAATACAGGAATATCCCGCGTGAGCGGATCAGCTTTCAAATCCTGCAATACAGACCAGCCATCTTTATGCGGCATCTGCACATCCAGCGTAATGGCGGCGGGCAGTTGCTCTTTGGCTATTTTCAAACCATCCTCACCATTGGCGGCGCAAATCACCTGATATCCCTCATCGGATAAGCATTGCTGAAACAGCTCCAGCACATCGGCATTATCATCAATGCAGAGGATCAATGCTTTGCCGCCTGTCGCGTTGTTTGTTTCCGGCAATGAGGGCGCAATATCCTCTGCTGGCACTTCTTCACCAGCCTGCTGTCGTGGCAGGCAGACGGTAAACGTCGAGCCCTCGCCATACACACTGCTGACATCGATATGGCCGCCCATCAATTCGACAAAGTTCTTGGTGATATTTAGCCCCAAACCTGTGCCGCCATAGGCGCGGGTATTGCTGCCATCGGCCTGCCGGAAGGCTTCAAAGATAAATTTCAAATCCTCGGTCTGCATGCCGATACCGCTATCTTCGACGGCAATCATAACCCCATCGCCATCTATGCTTGCATCACCCAGCAACGCAGCGCGGATAATCACACTACCTTCGGCAGTAAATTTTACGGCATTGCTGACCAAATTGATCAATACCTGTTTTAGCCGCACCCGATCAACATAGAGCGAAAAGGCTTGTTCCGGCAGCTCCATATTGAAGGCAATGCCTTTTTCCTGCCATAAGGAATTGGTTAAATCACGCACCTCATTGATCAGATCATGCATATCCACATGCTCCGGATACAGATCCATGCGACCCGCCTCGACTTTGCTGATATCCAAAAGGTCATTGATCAGCCCGAGCAGGTGGTGGGCATTGCGCTCAACCGTATGCAGGTTTTTCAGCTGCCGCGCATCGAGTTTATCACCGGCTTTTTTGAGTACGCGACCGGTAAAGCCGATAATCGAATTCATCGGCGTGCGCAGTTCATGCGACATATTGGCCAGAAATTCCGATTTCAGGCGGGTGGATTCTTCCAGCTCCCTGTTTTTCAAGTTTAAATGCTCAGCCTGTTGTTGCAAATCAAGCATCATGGCTGCTTTTGATGGTGCTTCAAGCAGCTCGCGTTCAGCCAGCCAGTTTAATTCGGGCAGTGCTGGTAAATGCCAGGAAAAGAGTTGCTGTCCATAGGTGTCGGTTCCTGCCTTGTCGCACAAGGCGGTTAGGTTTGCATGGTTATTTGCGGTGAATTGATCGCCTTGCTGTTGCGTTTCAATATAGAGCGTCAGACAAGGCGCACGGTGCATCTTGCCGATACGAATGAGCAGATCATTGCCCTGCTGCGCCAGTTCACAACCCAGAATAGCCACGCGATCCGCGACGATGGCCGATAAACCCACCGCTCTGGAAAATACCGGCAAACGCTGGCGCAAATTCAGGCGCGCTTCTTTATCATGGGTTTGAATGCGTGCTACTTCTCTCATGCTTTCTCCTTATCAGAATACGTTGAAACTGTCGTTATCCCCGTTGGAAGTGCTGCTTTAGCCGCGCCAAGCGTGAACCTTTGCGCGGCTAAAGCAGCACTTCCAATCTTGGCCGATCGTATCAAATCTTGCTCTCCCGTAGTGATACCATTTGCCGCTTGCCCCAATAACGCACCACAATACAACTGGCATCATCACGCCCGTCAGCCAGCTCACGCATGATATTCAACGATACCGTGGACATCGAACGGCCATGCTGCAACAACCGCTGCCAGGCTTCCGGTGCAGTGCTACGATGAATACCATCACTATGGGACAGCAACCATTGCCCCGGTTCGCATTGCCAGTGTTGCACCCTTGGTGTTGGCATGTGATAGCCGATAATACCCTGCTGTTCATTGCTGCGACCGAGTTGGGCAAACGTATCCTGAAAGCAATACAGCGACACATCACCGATATGGATAAAATCCACGCCGCCATCGGCATGCAATACAAAAGCCACAGCTACCATGCCACGCGAACCTTTTAGCTGCTGGTGCAGGGCATGAAACAGTGCTACCAGATCAATTTCACTTGCTGCTTCAGACCCATCCGATGTTTCGATCATGCGCCGGGCAACATCAATGGCCTGTTGCTGAATCTGCTCCGCTTCCGGCCCATGTCCCGCACCATCACACAACAATCCAAACAAACCCTGCGCATGCCAACATGTCCAGACACCATCGCCGCAATGCGGCGCATGGCCAAGCATCGGCTGATGTTGGCTGGCTACCTGTGCGAAGTTTTCAGCTTGCATTGCGCCTGCACCCTCAATCCGCCATCTACCCTGTTTTCAATATGCATCTCATCCATAATGCGTTGCACCGCAGGTAAGCCCACACCCAAGCCTTTGCCGCCAGAATACCCCTCTTGCATGGCTTGCTCGATATTTTCAATGCCCGGCCCTTGATCACTGCTCTCGATACTCATTTGCCGGACGGATGGGTCAAATCTCAGATGAATAAAACCGCCACGCGCATAGCGCACCAGATTGGTGGCCAATTCCGATGTCACTGTGCTGATCAACATGTATTCCGATTGCTTGCAATGCGATTCAAGCATTTTTCGCGTCAATATGGTTATCCGCATCACATCGGCTTCATTGTTGATCTGGACACGCCGCTCAACCATGTCTGGGCCGATACATGATTAAATATGGTATGGCTTTCATCGTCATGCCCGCGCAGGCGGGTATCCATGCATGAGTATATGCATGACCATGGATTCCCGATAAAGGCATTCGGGAATGACTTTTTGTGCCAATATATTCACCGGGAGTCATGCGCTTTTCAGCATCTGAATAGCGCGCGGCACAGCTTTGGCAAAACAGAGTCTGTCGGTATTGATATCCAGATGCACCAGTGCCGTAATTAGACCGGCTTGCATACCGGCTACAGCGGCTGGCACGCCCATGATTTGAATCATGCTCAGCATCTTATCCAATGTCTGTAGCAAGGCAGTTTCAGTGACACGCAACTGCTGCAAATTGATCACCACCCCAGCCACATCATCGAATTCCAGCCGTTGCAACACAGTGGCCGATAGCTCCATCAAATCATCACTGCTGATGCTCGCTGGAATATCGACCACCAGAGCGCCCTGCAATCGGCTGAGTAACCCATTGTGATGCATGCTCACGGGTTATACGTCCACATTCTGCGCGTTAATTTCTTTGAGTGATGCCAGTGCCATGCGCAGCCCTTTACGCAAGGTCGGGGCACTGTTCACACCACCAAGTTCCAGCCCCAGATTGGCCATGGCCTGCGCCACATGCGAGGTGACACCGGAGACAATGCAGTGGCAGCCCATCATAGTCACTGCCTTGGTGATTTTCAGCAGATGATTGGCCACCGCACTATCAATGCTAGCCACACCCTGAATATCGAGCAGGATAATCTCCGAGTCGGTGCGCTCTAAACCTTCCAGCATGGCATCCATAATTTCCTGCGAACGCGCCGAATCGACTGTACCGACAATCGGAATCATCAGAATATCTTTCCATATCTGCATCACCGGTGTGGACATCGCACTCATCGTACTCATCTGCTCGGCAAGCAGTGCTTTTTGAGCCTCGGCAAAGCATTCAAAGGTGTAGAGACCAAGCGAATCCACCAGCTTGTTGGTCAGCATCAGGCCTGAAAACAGCGCATCGGTATCATTCTCATATTGCTGTTGCAAGGCATCCATCACAGCCTCTTTCAGCGAGAAAATAAAGGTAGCGGTTTCCGACGGGCTAAAGTCCAGCATGGCATAGCGTTCAGAGACCTTTTTGAGATTGGTTTTTACCGCATCAAACGCTTCGGCTTCAATATCATCCATATTACCGGCAGACACCGCTATATTGATGCCAGCCAGCGTATCAAACGACATTTGTCGCATCTCTTCCTCAGAGATTAAATCGCTGCGCAAGCTGCCTGCTGCCGCCTGCTGTTTCATCCATAATTTGAGGATGATATCGGTGTCTTTATTGAATAAATCAGCGATGATTTGCATTTGCGCGTTATGCGCGTCTTGTGCTTCCTGTTTGCTCTGGCTCATGATGGCTCTCCTGTTAATTTTTTAATTTCGTTGAAAATCGTATTTGGAGAAAAGGGTTTGACCTGCACATGGATGTTCTCCACATCGTCCACAAGCTCTAGCGTATGATGCACATCGTAACCTGAAATGAGCACAATCGGGATAGCTGACATGGCACGAATCTTTTTGGCTACTTCCGGCCCGCCCATTTTTGGCATCGATACATCCAGTACCACCACATCATAATACTCAGGTTGTTGCTGAAACTGCTCCCATGCCAACAAGCCATTTTCAAAGGCATTCACAGTACTGCCTTCATCCTCGAAAATAGCGCAAAAGACTTCGCGGATCATCTCTTCATCATCCGCAAACAATACATGCATGGGTTGCAGACCTGCATCGGCCTTTGACTCAAGCTGCGTGGAATCAGGCTGTATTACATCGCTCATGTTGATTCTGGGGAATAACATTCTGAAACTGGTTAATGTTTTTGAACAATCACCACATGGCATCGGGCATGGTTCGCTCGTGCATTCAATAAAACCGTGATGGGTCATCATCGATCCATAAACCATGGCCAGCCCCAAACCTGTTCCAGCGTCAGATTCCTTGGTGGTATAAAACGGTTCAAACAGGTGCTCTCTGATATCTTCATTGATGCCAGAGCCGTTATCCATCACATGCAGTGCAACCCAGTCATTGTTTTTGGTGACCGCATCAGACAATCCATGGGGATCGGTGTCGATCACCAATGAAACACATGGAGAGTCCGCATCGGCCAGTGCATCGCGAGCGTTATTGATTAAGTTCAACAGCATTTGCTGTAGCTGAACCACATCGGCAGAAATATAAACCGGCTGTTTCGGCGGATGCCAATTCAGGATGATGGTTTCAGGCACAGATATGCGCAGCAACGGGATGTTTTCTGTAATAAAAGAAACCAGCTCAACGGTTTCCATTTTGACGATACCTTTGCGGGCAAAGCCCAGCAACTGCACGGCGAATTTGTTCTAATTTACAGCCACCGTTTCGTTCCAGTATTTTTTAGTCATTCGCAGGTAGTCAAAAACCATTCTAGCCTTGTATGCCATCTGCTGCATTTTGTGAGTGATGTTTTTTAC
>JALUWF010000121.1 GCA_027019785.1 Mariprofundus sp.
CTAGTGAGAAAAGTGCAGATTTAACAATCAGGCTGAAACGGCTGTTTTGATTTTTGGTAAATTGGTTTCAACAAAGATCAGAATATCCTGACACTGCTCATCATTTAACAGGCCTAGCCCGTAATGGGCAAGAATATAGCAGAATGAGAATGCCATGACGGGATCCTCCAGGTTGCGGTTACCTGCCTCCTGATTGGCGATATAACTGCCTATGGCTGCATCTCTTGCACGCTTCTGACAGTCCTCGGCGTTTACAAGATCACGAAACTTCAGGCAGACCAGTGGCGCCATATGAAACAGATCGGATTCAGATAACGCTTTCCCCGCTGCGATGGCATATGGAATAGCAGCTTCTGCATCGTGGTATGCGTCGATGATTTCAATGACCCAACCTTCATTGGATGTCGCGACTGGTTTCGGGTCTTTTGTCATGCGCGCACTATAAACCAATTCTCTAAAGAGCAAAATAATTCGCCACCTTTTACTATTGATGCCGTATTACATAGGTTTGATCAAAATATTTCTCTTATCCGGAAAAAACAGGTGGAAACTAACGAGTGTATGTACATCATAAGCTGGATGATATGATGTGGTTCAGTGATGGTGAATCGCACATTTTCGGATTCAATTTGCACGTGATCGGCAGGGATATTGTGGAAGAACAACAACTTGGGGCTATAGACCTGTTTTGTCTTTAAAAGCAATGGCCCTGATGGGCGCAACTGGCACGGGTAAATCGGAGCTGGCGATGCGTGTTGCCAAAACTGTTGGCACCAGCATGATCTGCTGCGATTCGATGCAGTTGTATCGGGGGCTGGATATTGGTACGGCCAAACCCACTGATGCTGAGCGCGAAGCTGTGCCGCACTTTATGGTGGACTGCTGTGATTTGCCTGATGTGTATTCGGCGGCGCGTTGGGCCAAAGAGGCGCGTGGTTTTATCGAGACTGAAAATAGCCAGGGAAAGAAACCGATTATCGTTGGTGGAACAGGTCTTTACCTTAAAGCGTTAATGCAGGGCTTTGCTGATATTCCGGCAGAAAAACCGGAAGTCCGGCAGCGTTTTGATATATTGCAGAGAGAAGCGGGTACGGCTGCTTTGTATGAGCTGTTGCAACACAAAGACCCGAACATGGCGTTGCGTTTGAAAGCAGGCGATACGCAAAGAATCATGCGAGCGCTGTGCGTCTGCGAAAGTACCGGCAAAACACTGAGTGCATGGCAACAGGAGGAGAAAGCAGCTACTCCGATTGATTGCCCTGTGTTTGTACTGGATGTTGAACGAGAAACGCTCAGAACAAGACTAGCCGATCGTTTTCATGCCATGCTTCAGGCTGGCTGGATGGATGAAGTGCGCTGGCTTGATGGGCTGAAATTGGCAGACACGCATCCGGCCATGCGTGCGGTGGGTTATAGGCAACTGCTCGACCATTTGCATGGAAAACTAAGTCTGGAACAGGCCACAGCCGATGGCATCACCGCCACGCGCCGTTATGCAAAGCGGCAGGTGACATGGTTTAACAACCAGACCAGGGATGCGGTACATGGTGACAGTAAAAAATTGGAGAAATTAATGTATGGGTGAAACCTATGATGTAGCCATCGAGAAGGATATTGTCATTAGCGTGCATCCTGAGTTCCCGACGAAGCAGTTGGGCGCTTATGCGTGGAAGGCACGGGCGGAAGAATTTGATTTACTGGTAGAATCCAGTGATTGCGAACTGGTTGACTCGATGCGGGTGAATGTACGCAAGATTATTTCTGCCACACTGTTTGGCTCTGGCAAAGTTGAGGATGTGCGCTTACGGGTGGAAGCGAATGAGGCGAAAGTGGTGTTTGTCGACCATCCGCTCACACCCGTGCAACAGAGTAAACTGGAAGAAGCCTGGGATGCCAAGGTGGTGGACCGTACCGGTCTGATTCTGGAAATTTTCGCATCTCGTGCGCGTACCCGTGAAGGTATTTTGCAGGTGGAGCTGGCCAGCCTGAATTATCAAATGGGGCGGCTGGTTCGTAGTTGGACGCATCTGGAGCGTCAGCGCGGCGGTGTTGGCCTGATGGGTGGGCCTGGTGAGCGCCAGATTGAGCTGGATCGGCGTATGATCCGTGATAAAATTATCTCGCTTGAAAAAGATCTGGAAAAAATCAAACGTATGCGGGCGACGCAACGGGCCGGGCGGCAGAAGAAGGATATGCCGACTGTCGCGCTGGTGGGTTATACCAATGCCGGCAAGTCCACCTTATTTAATCGTTTGACGGATTCCGGTGTCTATGTGGCCGATCAATTGTTTGCCACGCTTGATCCCACTCTGCGGCTGCTGGAAATCGGGGATAGTCTGCGCTTGATGCTCTCCGATACCGTGGGCTTTGTGCAGGAGTTACCGCATGAACTGGTCGATGCATTCAAAGCCACGCTGGAAGAGGTAA
>JALUWF010000122.1 GCA_027019785.1 Mariprofundus sp.
GTAACTACTCAGCACCCCGATCATGTAGATTATTCACTGGTCTAGCAAACAGAAATCTGTATAATTCACCCCATGGACAAGACACTCATTTGTCAGGGGCGCGAAGTATGCGGTGCGGATATTGACTGGTTACGGGCATGTATTCGTGAGCATCCGGACTGGAGTCGTCACCGGATTACGAAGCATATCTGTGAAGATTGGGGCTGGCGCACGCATACAGGCCAGCTAAAAACCTTTGCTGCGCGTAGTTTCATCGACAAGTTGGAAGTGAAGGGTCTACTTGAACTTCCGCCAGTTCGCCTTGGGATGCGACGTGTGCATCGCAACCCCTATCCCGAAGTGATGCCACCGGATGCTATTTCTATAGATGCGGCATTTGCCGATATAGCACCTGTTTCGATTGAGTTGGTCGTGACCGGTTCATATGAACACGGTTGCTTCGCCCATTATCTGAAGCAGCATCATTATCTTGGATTCAACCGTACAGTGGGAGAACACCTTGAGTACCTGGTGCGTGATACGCACGGTCGTGATCTGGCCTGCGTATTGTTTGGAGGCGCTGCATGGAAGAGCGCGCCCAGAGATCACTGGATTGGCTGGAATGCCACGGTACGCCAGCGCAACCTGTTGTTCATGACCAACAATACACGGTTCCTTATCCTGCCATGGGTTCGCGTACCACATCTGGCCAGCCATATACTGGGTCGAATCATGCGTAGGCTCTCGCATGACTGGCTATGTCGATACGGTCACCCGGTGCATCTGGTTGAAACCTTCGTGGAAAAAGATCGCTTTAAGGGAACCTGCTACAAAGCAGCCAACTGGACGTATCTGGGGCAGACCCAGGGACGTAGTCGTCAAGACAGATATAGCAACCTTTCAGTTCCAGTTAAGGATATTCTGGCCTACCCGTTGTGCAAAAACTTCAGGGATAAACTATGCGCCTGCTGAAACGCGAAGAGCTGCTCCAGCTTGATAAGGAAACACTGATAGAGATTATTCTGAAACAGCAGGAACAAATCCTGATGTTGACCAAGCGAGTAGATGAACTCGAATCCCGACTTAACAAGAACAGCCGCAACAGTAGCAAGCCGCCCTCCACCGACGGTTTAGCCAAGCCGCCGTGTAAACCCAAAAGCCTGCGCAAAAAAGGGGAACGCAAATCTGGTGGTCAGAAGCATCATAAACCGCACAGACTTGAACAGGTGGAAAATCCCGATCATACCATTGAGCTTGCCGTAACAGATTGTGATTGTTCAGCCGATATCGACCTGACGCAAATGCCTGTACTGGGTTATGAACGCCGACAGGTGTTTGAGATTCCCGAGCCCAAGATAGAAGTCACCGAATATCGTGCTGAAATAAAGTGTTGCCCCGGCTGTGGCAAACAGAACAAGGCTGATTTTCCTAAAGGCGTAAACGCACATACCCAGTACGGCCCAAGGTTTCTTGCCTTGCTGGTTTACCTGAATCAGCAGATGCTCTTGCCAGCCAAACGCACTGTACAATTAATGGCGGATATCTTTGGCCAAAAGGTCAGCCAGGGCACGCTATTTCATGCTGTGGATGTCTGCTATGCCAAGTTGGAAGATTATGAAGATGCAGTCAAAAAGATACTGCAACAGGCTGGCGTTCTGCATGTGGATGAAAGCGGTGTACGCACGGCAGGCTCTCTGCATTGGCTGCATGTCGCATGCACTGAAATGCTCACCTTCTATGGCGTTCACAAGAATCGTGGTAAAATCGCTATGGATTATTTCAACATCCTGCCGGAATTTATTGGCAGATTGATTCACGACCATTGGAAATCCTACTTTAATTTTGATTGCCTGCATGGATTGTGCAACGCCCATCATTTGCGCGAACTGTTGTTCCTCTTCGAGGAAGAAAAACAATCATGGGCGGGTGACATGATGAAGCTACTGCTGGAGATGAACGACTTCACGATAGCTCGTAAAAAAGCTGGTGTATTCCAATTGACCGATGAAGAAAAAGCTCCATTGATTACACGTTACTGCGCCATCATTGAACAAGCATGGAAGGATCATCCACTGATCAAGCCCAAAAAGAAAAAACGAGGGCCAATCAAAAGAACAAAAGCCCAGAATCTATTGCGAAGACTGCAAGAGCATGAAGATGAAGTGCTTGCCTTCCTGCATGACCTAAATGTTCCGTTTACCAACAACTTGGGTGAACAGGATATTCGTATGATCAAAGTGAGGCTAAAGGTATCCGGATGCTTTCGAACTCTCGATGGAGCCCAAAAGTTCGCTCGTATCCGGGGATACTTATCTACCGCCCGAAAAAATAAGCACGATCTGCTCGGGGCTATTGTCAAAGCCTTCCAAGGCACGCCTATTATTCCTTCAGTAAAGGGCTAAGCTCAGGGGTGCTGAGTAGTTAC
>JALUWF010000123.1 GCA_027019785.1 Mariprofundus sp.
AGTGCTGTGCGTGCATGCCGGCAGGCTGCTTTTGCTAACATCTGATGGCAAGCGCAGATTGGATGGGTGTTGTATATTGAGCCTTATGGCATGTGAATTGCTCGTGGGTAGCATGAAATACTGTGGCAATGCCACGTCAGCAGAGGGAACCAGTCATGACTGAGGAAATCATTATCGGGCGGCAGCCAATCTTTAATCGCGACTACCGCGTTGAAGCCTATGAAATCTTGTATCGAGGAACTGATCCGTGCATGGGGGCGGACAGAACGGCCCAGGTGATGGTGAATACATTGATGGATATCGGACTTGACAAGGTAGCCGGTTCTTTGCCTGTGTATTTCAAGGTGGATGAAGCATTTCTGCTTAATGAAACGGAGCTGACGCAAGCGCTGCCGCCGGAGCAGACGCATTTTGAGGTGCTGCAAAGCGTCTCGCCGACGGAGGCCGTGCTGGCTGCCTGTCAGCGACTGAAAGACAAGGGTTATCGACTGGCGCTGGACCATGTCATCAGTATTGAAGCGGCAAGGCCGTTTATTGATCTGATGGATGTGATCAAGGTGGACTGGTTGGACGCAACCGATCCGGCGGCCATTCTGCGGGAATTTCGCCGCGTCGATGTCAAATTTATGGCGGGAAAAATTGAAAGCTATGAGATGGCAGAAGTGGCAAAAGCCATGAATTTTTCTCTGTTTCAAGGATACTTTTATTGTAAACCGGATACGGTCAGCGGCGTTAAGCCGCCAGAATCGCGCATGTCCATTCTGCGCGCCATGCAGCAGGCGCTGGCGGCGAGCTCGATTGATGATATGTTCAGCGTGGTCAAACAGGACGTGACCCTGTCTTATCGGCTACTTAGATATATCAATTCAGCTGCCTTCGGCCTTAGGCGGGAAGTACAGTAGCCTGTCGAAATAAGCCATTTTTCACTCTTTTATAGGCTCCCAGATTATGGCTTTCAAAAAAGGTTGGAACTCACTGTTATATAGTGTTAAAAATGGCGCACTCACCCATCCCTTATAAGAAACAGGTAATCTGATGCTGCAACGCTCAAAAGTAATACGAAGCCGTGATGAATGGCGAAAGAAAGCCATTCAACGAGCTAATGAACTTCGAGAGTCTCGAAAGACCAAAAAACACCAACGAGAAAGGATAGCTGAACTTAAGGCGCAAATCAGCACCTTGGAAGAGGCAAACGAAGGTAAAAAAAACACTAACTTCATCTGAACTGTCTGCTATTGTTGATATAAGCGAAGCCCAGCGAACACGCATCTTATGCATACAGCTGGTTTTGCAAGCAGTTGTCTCCTATCGCAGTGTCCCACGCATCCTTGGCCTATTTAATACGAGCACACCGTTACAACTCAGTTGGACACCCCATTTCACATCGGTCATCAACTGGACGTTGCGTTTGGGCTTGGGAGTGCTCAAGCAGGTTGCTCCCATCAGTCAACCTTGGGTAGCCATTATCGACCACTCCATTGATATTGGCACCAAAAAAGCCTTGGTGGTTCTGCGAGTTACGCTGGATGCCCTATCGCAACGAAAGTCAGCAATTCGACTGGAAGATTGTGAGTGCATTGGCTTAAAAATCTGCGAGAGCGTCAATGGAAATAGTGTATCGCAGGATTTAGAGGAGATATTCAATCGCTCGGGAATCCCCAAAGGAATCATCAAAGACTGTGACTACACACTTCAAAAAGGAGTCAGATTATGGTCAGAGAAACAGACCGCTACGATCCCGGTTATTGAAGATATCGGGCATGTGATGGCCAGCGCCCTCAAAGCTCAGTTTGAAAAAACCAGTGGCTATCAGCGCTTCACCAAACTGACGGCCAATGGAGCAAAACGGTTGAGGCAAACGGATCTGGCTTTCCTGATACCTCCAAAGCTACGCAGTAAGGGACGTTTCCAAAGCGTAGGGAAGCTCGGCAAATGGGGTGAAAAAATGCTTGATGTGTTCGCAGTAAAAGGCCGTGCAAAAAAGGGGAGCCTGTTGGCCAAGCTGCGCACGGCACTGCCGGACTTCGGATTATCGAGAACCTTTATTCAATCCTTTGCAAAGACGGCAAGTGTAACATCGCAAGTGATGGCTATTCTTAAAAACAAAGGGCTTGATCAGGTCAGCTATAAAGAATGCCGTCAATTAGCAGAAGATCAACTACCCAGAAACTCGAAAGTGAAAAAGCGTCTATTAACCTGGTTGGAATGCCACCTTGAAATCCAGAAGCAAATCACCACTCAGCCTTTGCTAGTCAGCAGTGATATCATCGAATCGCTCTTTGGGAATTTCAAACACATTATCGAGCGTAGTCCACAGGCAGATATGAATCGTACGTCACTGTTAATACCCGCGCTTTGTGGAAGACTGGATGAAACAACAATTGCACAAGCTTTAAG
>JALUWF010000124.1 GCA_027019785.1 Mariprofundus sp.
CTAAGTTAAAAACTATTCTATTTTTATTTTTATTTCAACTATAAAAATGTCCTATATGCAGTTTTAAATGTCTTATAAATTTGTATTGCATTTTTAAATTAAATATATATATTCCAGTTGCATAATAAAAAACTATAAACAGTCTTATAAAATCAAAAAGCAAATAAGATATAAAGTTTTGAACATATAAGATTAGTTATAAGGTAGTATGATGAAGTAGGACACATTATACTACTTTTTTTATAAAAGACTTGAAATTTTAATAAAATTAGTTATTATACTCAACAGTTAAGAAGAGCCAGACACTCTACTAATTAAGAATAATGTAATCCCATTGGTGTGCAGGGAGGTATCATATTTGATACTTGCGGAGGACTATTAGTTAGTCTGAGGTTCATTATACTTACCTCATAATATAAGTGCTTTGTCTGGCTCAACTTATATTATGAGGTATTTTTTATAAACTAATACTATTAACAATGGAAAAGATTAAATTTGAAAAGATGTTTTGAAACAGTTTTTTATCAACAAAATGGGATTTATTAACTTTTGAGGAGAAATTTAATATTGCTATGACCTGTAGAGATAGATTTTATGGTGTAGATGATTTAAAATCTTCATATAATAGTTTCTTTTGAAAAGAATGAATACTTTTATTTGATATTATGTTCTCATTTATCAAAGACAGTTGAGTAGATATTGATAATTTCACATTAGCATTTATTATAAATGAAACTAGACACGATTGATGAGATATGATACCAACAATTCTAATGTTTTTTTCTTTATTAAACAAAGAAACTGAAGAAATACTTAAAACTCCTTTCTAGGAGTTTATTTTTAACTTAATTAAAACAAAAATGAATTATATAGAATTTGAAACAGAATTTTTACAAAAAACAATTATGCTTGATGTAAATACAATACAAAAATTATTTGAATATTGAGCTGATGTTGCAACACTTTATTTATTTTATCATAAACAATCAAAATTACAAAAAACAAATCAATCATATTCAACAATGATTTTTATAAAAAAATGATTATGATGGGGGGATAAAAGAGTAAAAGATGCTAAAAAAATATTAAAAGAATTGTGATTAATTGAAGATGTAGTAAAAAGAGATGAAAAATGAAAAATTATAGGACATTATGTAAAATTAAACTATATAAAATCTAAAAAGTTTTTAAATACTAAAATAATACCCAGTGGTGCTGAAACCCAGGGGGTGGACAATTCAATGTATGGACAGGAGAACACAAATGCTTTAAGTTCTTTAAATATAAATGCTTTAAGTAATAAAGATAAAGAAAATTCTGAAAATCAAAAAAAATATTATTATAAAGATATAGATTTACTTAAGAAAGATTATAAAAATAAATATCCAAATATTAAAACATATCAAAAAACAATATTTAAAACATTAATTATTTGACTTTTAAAAATAGATAATAAATGATTAACATTTAAAAAGGTTGAAGATTTAATAGAGCGGAATTACGAACAGATTAAGAAATTCTATCCAACTATGAGATGATTAGATTGGGGAGAATGGGGATTAAATATTGAAAAAATGTTTAATTGGCTTGAACAAAAAAAAATAGTTCCTAAAAATTGGAAAACACAAACTTTACAATTTATTAAAAGATAATGAAAAATAACTTTCAAGAAATACAGAGATTAGATATATTATTAGTCCTTGATAAACTTTGACTTGAGTATATTAATGTTTGAATGGATGAATATAGAATAAAATGAACAGATGGTTGGAGTATAAATACAAGAGATAATATTATCACAGATTTTAGTTCTAAAAATAGAGCTGTATGATGACCATTTGCTTTTGTGAAAGAATATAAAAAATTTGACAATAAAGAAACATTTGAATGGTTTGACTTTAATTTTAATATATGAAATGATTTAACTTTTTTACAAAAACAAAAGATGGAAGAAAAAAAACAATATAATAGAAATTCATTAAAAAAAACTTGGGATGAATTACTAACACCAAGTCAAGAACAAATAGAATATCTAAAAAATAGATGAATAGAATATACTAAAATTGAATGAATAATCAAGTCTTTTAAAGGTTGAATATGAACTTTAGTTTATGATGAGCTATGACCAGTTGGGTTGACTACAAGATTATTAAAATGAGATATAAGATTTACATCATTAGCTTGATATTGAGCTAATTGACTTTATCTAAATTGAATAGATAAAACAAAAGATTATATTATAGTTGTAGAATGAATGTTTGACTTCTTAACACTAAGACAATATGAAACAAATGTTGTTTGACTTAAAAGTTGGAGTAGTTGAATTGACTTTTTAAATAAATTATCAAAGAAATATGAAATATTACTTATTCCAGATAATGATGAACATT
>JALUWF010000125.1 GCA_027019785.1 Mariprofundus sp.
CTTTCTTCGCAATAGAGGTAAGCCAGTGCCAGGCCCGTTTGAGGCCGTCCCATATGCGAGAGCCGATAGTGCGCAGTTCATGCCACACCTTCTGAATCAGATTTTTCTCGGACTCCCGAGCTGCACCCTCCTTAAGTTGCCGGAACAGCAGATCGCTATCGTGCTGCGTTTCTCCTGCCGCATCCGAAATCGCCTGATGAATGGCGCTAAAAAACATGGGAAAGTATTTGATGACATACTGTTTTGCCTTCATGGTTGCATGCGCATTATCCTTCCTGTCCGTCCAGAACCGCTTCATAGCCTTGAACAGACCACCTCTCAATTCATAGCCGCTATCAACCGTCTGGCGGATATCCGCCGTCTGGTAGCCGCAAGGTGCCACGTGCTCGTATCCGAGCATCCAGAGCTCGGCCTTGGTGAAGTTAATGACAAATCGACAAGCAATATCCAATGGTAACGGATTGGTTTTTTCCGGCTTTCTGCCTACGGCTTCCGAAATCGGATTCGACTTTGCCAAAAGCAAAGCAAGTTCATCCTGATCCATCAGCAGATGAAGCGTATCGAAACAGGCAGACGCCAGCACAGGCTGATCACGCCAATGAAACCAGGCGGCCACGCCTGCAAATGCCTTAAGACCGGCATGTGTGGCCGCATCATCAGGCGGCCCGTTTTTCGGATGCATCGGGCATAGCCCAAACGCGAACAATCGCAATTGAACGGCACGTTTGAGCGCAGGAACCGGTTGATCGCGGACAAACCAGCGTTGCAGCCTTGTTGGCTCCTCGAAACTGACCAACTCCTGCAGTGCCGTCCAGGTCTCTTCACCGACCCAACCATCCACGCTAAAGTCAGTCACTGCCAATTTCGCCTCCTGCTGGAAACGAATGATTGCCGCTTCAAGCGTTGACCCGAGATTGGCCTGTCCGCTATCCCGCTCCAGATAGCCGAGCATGTACAGTCGCTTGCGAATCGTTTTCAGTCGGGAATCAGAGTAGGCGCTTTTATGCGCAGGTTTGCTGGTCGGCAGTGGCGAGATCACATCCTGTTTCACCGCTTCAGCCAGCGCAGACTCAAGCAGCCCATAGCGCTCGGGGTACGATCTGCTTGCCAAATTAGCACTCGGCTGCGATGATCCTTCAGGCAACCGGACGGTCGCTTTTTCAAACCCTTCCGGCACATAGCTGATATCATTCGAAATATTCGGCATCTATTGGCCCGGCTTGAGCCCCACCATGCCGCCAAACAGCGCCAACAGGCCATGACGCGTATCGATCCCCGCCTTCAACGCTGCTGTATGCACTTTCTCTATATCACCAGAGAATTCACCATCCGGTACCAAGTTAATCGCATCACCATCGAACATCATCTTGGTGACAGCCCGAAGCTGAAGGTTCTTGTCTTTGCTTCTTGCATCTGCCAACAGCGCCTCAAAACTTTTCATTTTAGTCTTTTTGGTTCCATCTTCTGCATCAACCTCATCCAGATACAATTCAATAGCACCGCTGTATGTTTGAACCTCCAGCGAGGCCAGATCCCCAACTGCAGTTTCCAGCTTTTCTAAAGCTCCTTTCAGTCCAGCCATCATCTCCTCCTTGTCTTCGTGGTCACTTGATCTGATTGCGCAAGGCGACCACATACCTTGCCCAACCAAGCGAAAGCGTGTTGATCTGTTGATGGAATACGCGACTGAGTGTCATCTCCTCTGCCTGTTTGGGCGTACCGGGTTGTCCTCCGGAGATAGGTAGCTTATCCAGCCCGACCCGGTGCAGGTTCGGATTGTCTTCGGCATATTGAACAAGTTCATCAAATCCGAAGCCCTGTCATGTTCCACTCTTAAGCATCGCCGTCGCCCTTGCAGCGGGAGACCATGATACGCATGGTTTGTTTCATGGGGCAATCATGCACGCTGACTGCTGGATTGTATGTCCCATAAATATGGGACAAAAAAGGTAGGGGGAAGGGAAACTCAGGCGATCAGCGCTTCCTGTTTGGCTTCCAGTTCCTGCCATTGGTTATAGGTATTTTCCAGTAGAATTTCCAACTGTGCCAGACGCTGCTGATCGTTTTTGAACCCCTCCGCATCCGTGCTGAAATAATCCGGCAGGCAAAAGCGAGCCTCGATGGCGGATTTTTCCTCTTCCATCGCTTCGATTTCACCGGGTAGCCGTTCCAGTTTGCACTGCTCTTTGTAGCTCAGCTTGCTCTGTTTTCTGGCCGGCTTCTCTGCAGCAATATTTTTTTTGGGTTTGGCTACGGGCTGCTCTGATGCCAGCGCTGCTATTCGGCGCGTTTTCCAGGCCAGATAATCGGAATAACCGCCCTCAATCGGGATGATTTCTCCATCACCTTCAAAAGCCAGTACGCGCGAGGCG
>JALUWF010000126.1 GCA_027019785.1 Mariprofundus sp.
ATGCGATCTCAACATTATCCAACATCTCACGACGACCTTTTCTAGCGACGCCAAAAAGTGCGCTTCGCAGGAAGGTATTTGGCACACCGCGCTGTTCATCCGACCACGGATATTTAAGCTGGAAAACGCCGTTTTCCAACGCTTCTACAGTCGCTTTTTCCTGTGCTGCATCGCGTGCATCAAGCTCTGCTTGCACCGATGCAGGTATTTTAAATTTCATTTTCCGCATATACACCTCATATGTGTGTAGGCTACAATGTCGCAGCCGTGAATCCCAACCGCGTACATTAAAGCGTTTGCTGGCGCGATATTTGCAGATTCAAATCGCCCTCAAAGCCGTTTTCCTCCAAATGCTTTACGACCACATCCAAACGCTTCCAAGTTCTCTTTTTAGCGCGTTGTGAATCGACATAGACCACATCATAATCGGGCATTTTAGCGTAGACATGATAGCCGCCCGTCACAAATTCAATGCTTACCATCAACCTGCCCTTCCTGCACATCTCGCAAAAATCTTTAATCTGCATTTTCAATCTCCTTATTTGTGAGAGTCGAAAGAATACACTTTGATAATCACAACACAAGATTTTTTCAGTATAACCATTTACTTTGACCTTTGACGCTCGCGCTGCTCGCGCTTTGCTGCGTCTTCAGGTGTCTCAAAATCGGGGCACAAATCCATCTGTGAAGGCATGGCGACAAACATGCGATTAAATACGCACTTCACTTTTGCCAACCTACCGTCGTCAAGCATCACGAAATCAGGGTTTTCAAATCTTTTTTTACACTCTTTCCCGCCTTCATCCCGCCAGACAAAAAGCTTACAACTCGCGCAGGAAAAGCAGAGGGGCGCATCGTCTTCAATCATCTAAAAAATCTCCTGTTAACAATCTTTTTTAATTCACGTTTAACCATATAGTGGGACAGCTCGCGCCCTTCAATTTTCGCTTTACGCAGTTCTGACAGCACTTTATGCACATGTCGTTCCAGAATTTTTTTATAGTTTTTATATATCGAAATTTCATGCTGAAGATCATTTATCTCTGTGCCACGTCGGCGCAATTCAAGATTCATATCGTCCAACTCGGATCGGAGGGATTCAATTTCTTTATCACGATCCGAGTTGGATACTCCAAACAGTTTTATAATCATTTCAAACGCCAGGGACTGAACATCGCTTTCCAAAAATCAACGCTTACACTGTCAACATTGGCGAAGGGATTGGGCTTGGGTATCAAAAGCTTCCGCTCATAATTAGGGCGACAACCAGCATATTTAAGGTTTGGATTATTGGCTTGCAGGTGCTTTCTGAAAAGCTTGGATAACTTTTTATCCAGATCGAAAAGTTGGCTAGATGTGCCAGATGTATATGAATATCTTGTCCGTATTTTGCGTGCTTGGTCGTTCAGCAACATCGCTTTGCGAGTTGGGTTTGACTTGCTTTTTAGGATAACTTTCGCTTGGGCTTCGAGCGTTTTCACATGCTGAAAATTGATGCGGATATTGAAGCCCTGCTTTTGACCTTCAGCTTTCCACTGAGCATGAAAATCATTAAACAAAATTGGCTTTGAATCCCGAACATCGACCCAGCCATTCTGTGTATCTTGTCGCTTCGCGGCGTAGTGATCGCCAAACATGAAAATATGCCTTCCGACCCTTGCATAAGAAACAGTCCCTTTTTTCATTTCTCGCATTATTTTTCGCCTGCTTGGGTACGCCCCAAATTCCACTTGTTCATTCCAGCTTTGATCAATGTGTGCAAACGCCCAGGGCAGATAAACCAACCGAGCTAATTCTGCGCGCATCACATCTGTCCCTGATATTTCGTCCAGCATGTTGAATAAGTCGGAAACTGCTTCGGCAGACGAATCAGAAATATTCATTTCATTTTTTAGGTTATCCAGCGCTTGTTTGGGATCGGTGTCTTCGTCTATTTCATACTCTGAAAAATAAAATTGTTTTGTCTGTGGTGCTGTCACTCTTCGCATCCAGCAAAGCAAAGTTTGCGTCGAAAAATCGGGAGCAACATGACCTTTTATTTTGTATTGCAATGGGAAAAACAAAAAAGCTGATTTGATAATTTCAGCACTTTCTGAAATCTGAATTATTTGCTTCTTCCTTAATGCCAAGGGGAAAAATTGTGCTGCCAAAATTTGGGATACTTCATCCCAAGTTTTGCGCTGCAAAAGTTCTTGCAATTCAACTCGCCTTTTGCTCCGACATAAAGTCGATTGACCTTGTCGAACTCGATAGGCAAGCGAAGCGAAGCCGCTGATATTCGTATGCTTGGCATCCATGTGCCGAGCATACAGAAAAAAGCGTGTAGCCGCAAGGCTTCACGCCTACTTATAAAGAAGTGGATAAAAAAA
>JALUWF010000127.1 GCA_027019785.1 Mariprofundus sp.
ATCAGTCGCTTGGCTATGGTTGTCGACATGTTGGGCCGCTGTGGCGGGCTGTTTGCCAGCAACTTCGGCAACGGGCGCACCAGAAGGTTTCCGTTGCAGTACCATGGCCAGTAGTGCACCGAGCAGGCCAGCCAACATGGCAAAGATAATAATCTGCCAGTTGTCGAACATATCCGACCCTCCGCTTTCACTGCGGCTTTTAATCATGGCGACATCTTTCCGGAGGGCATGGATATCCTGCCTGATCCCTTGCATCGACTGGTTGATCGTGGCGACAGATTTGCCGAGCTTCGCCATCTGCAACTTGCCGGCCATCATTTCCGCATGCATGGCGCCAAACTGGGTGCTGACGTTTTTTTGCACTGTATTCAGCGCATCTGTGAATGGTTTGGCACTGGCCCCGTTGAGGACAATACTGCCACTATAACGCAGTTCCTGACCGCCTTTTTTCTCCGGTAGCGGCTGATCTGATCCGCTTGCGGGCGTGGTAGTGTCAGGCTTTGTCGTGGCGGGTGTTGGGCCGGACGATACAGCGACAGCAGCGCCATCATCATGGTGGCGCGTGAGCAACATGGATAAAGTGCGCATCGCCGCTTTGCCAGCATATTGCTTGACGACTTCCCCGCGCGGCACAGTCAGCCAGGCGCCCTGTTTCAGCTGGTTGATATCGCCATCGATAAAGCCATGCAGATTCTGCTTGTACAGGGAGAGCATCACTTGGCGGTTGCTGAAGCGTTTGTCACGGCGCAGGCGATAAGCAATCTCGCTCAAACTGTCACCGGCATGAACCGGCCCGTAGCGCCAGACTCTGGCCCAGCCCTGATCGCGCTGTTGCAAGGCCGAAGAACCGGCGCTATCCGATACCGCATGCAGCGCAATCACAGATGGCTTGGGCGAGCGTAAGCCGATGGTCTCAAGCGGATCAAACAGCAACTGGAAATGTTTATAGTAGGTGCCGCGCCCCGTTTTTTGCGCTTTTAACAGTATCGACAGCATGGTTGCGTTGATTGCGCCGATCGAACGCAATAGCACCCGCGGCCGGGGGTTATGTTTGTCTTCAATGAATACTTTAATGCGCGTAAGCTCCGGCTGCCATGCCAGCCCCACCTGCCGATAATCACTTGGGCTGGCCAGCTCAATGCGCACCGTATTGATATCATCCGATGCATTCAGTAAGAGCGGCACTTCCGCCTTGAGTTCCTCATTCAGGTGGCTGGATAGTGTCAGCGTGCCAAAGCCCAGCGCATGCGCAGCGAACGGCAGGCAGAACAGCAGCGCCAGCCACAGCGTAGCAACAGACAAGCGCCGGAGGTTGGCGGCGTCTGTCCCGTGTCTCAGACCATTCATCGTCTGCATCACTAATCCGCCAGGAGTATTCGTCTGTTCAATGCCATCTCCCTCTTTCCTGTAGGCCATCTTGTCCGTACATCGTTATCCCCTGTTTCCGGCCTGTCAAAATCATGACTATATTGTGCGCCACGATGGCAAGCCTTCTGTCCTGGCGCTATCCGGTGGTCAGGAGGCCTGTTCAGGCTAATCCCGTTTAGGTCAAACAGTACAAAGCAAAACTAATGCCAAAATTGCACAGCCAGTATGGTGGCAGAAATCAGTGCTGCTTGCGAATCAGGTAGTCAAGCAGTAGTCGTACGCCGGCGCCGGTGGCTCCCTTGGCCGAAATATCCGTACCCTTCATATTCCAGGCTGTGCCGGCAATATCGAGGTGGGCCCAGGGGATATCTCCGACAAAGCGCGATAAAAAGCAGGCCGCAGTGATCGTACCGGCTTCGCGACCGCCAATGTTTCTGATATCGGCAATGTCAGACTTGATCTGCTCCTGATACTCCTCATGCATGGGCAGTTCCCATACCCGGTCATAGGTGAATTCACCGGAAATTTTCAGAGCTTGCTTTAATTTTTCTCCGCTGCCCATCAAGCCGCTGGCATGTGCCCCCAATGCAATCACACAAGCCCCGGTCAGGGTGGCAAAATCGATAATCTCGGCAGGCTGCTGCGCTGCCGCATAGCTCAGGGCATCGGACAGGATTATACGCCCTTCAGCGTCGGTATTCTGGACTTCGATGGAGATATCTTTTTTATAGCCGGTAATAATATCACCCGGTTTATAAGCCGATGCGCCCAGCAGGTTCTCGGTCGATGGAATCACCCCGAGCAGATTGACGGGCAGGCTCAATGCAGTCACCGCCTTAAAAACACCCAGCACGGCAGCCGCACCGCACATATCAAACTTCATCTCCTCCATCTGCGGCCCCGGTTTGAGGGAGATACCGCCGGCATCGAATGTCAGCCCTTTGCCCACCAGCGCCACCGGCGCATCGGCCTTGCTGCCGCCTTTGTAATCAAGCACGATAAAACGCGGCTCTTTGGCCGAGCCCTGATTGACCGCCAGCAGTGCGTTGAGTCCGGCCTGTTCAATAGCCTGTTTATCCATCACCGTTACATTCAGCTGTGGATGTGACAGTGCTGCCGCCTGATCGCCCAGATATTCCGGCGTACAGATATTGCCCGGTTCATTGGCCAGATCGCGGGCGAAGTTGGTGCCGGCGGCAATCGCTCTGGCACGCGCTAGTGCGGTTCTGGAATCATCCAGATCACGCCGCGAGGCAATCATAATGGCCACCGACTGTAGCCGGTGAATGGCTTCCCCGCTGTGGTGCTGATATTTATCAAAACGGTACAGGCCCAGCCAGACGCCTTCGGCCACGGCCTGCACCTTGTCGGCTACGCTGGCACCGCGCACAGACAGCTCCGGCAAAAACAGCGACACCTCGCGCGCACCGCTCGCATCCAGTTTGCGGGCCGCTTTCGCCGCCAGAACGCGCAGTTTGTGCAGTGTAAGTTTTTTGGTATCGCCTGTTCCCAGCAGCATCACGCGCTGAGTAAAGATGCCTGCCACATTATACAGGGTGCGGCTTTTTCCGAAGCTGCCTGTGAGATCCTGTTTCCTCAGGAATGACGGGATCGCCTTGCCCGTCGCCTGTTGCAGCGCTTTGCCCGAATCGGTCAGTTTACGCCCGTCCATTAATGGCAATACAATCGCATCATCGCGCTGTTTATGGACGTGGCCTGCTTTAACACTGATGGTAATCATGAAAAACCTCTGTAAATAATGGAATACGGCGGATCATGCCGCCTATTGGTAAAAAGCTCAATCGCGCCAGAACTCCGGCACCAGCAACACCAAAAATGTAAAAATCTCCAGGCGTCCGAGAATCATACCAAAGATCAATACCGACTTGGCCATATCAGGCAGCGACTGGTAGTTATCCATCGGGCCGACATGGCCGAATCCGGGGCCTGTATTGGTGATGCAGGCGGCGGCGGCAGTGAACGATGTCATCATATCCACGCCAGTGAAGGAGAGCAGGATGGCGATGATGACATAACAGACCACGTACAGGACGGCAAACCCCCACAAGGCTTCCGTTACATTGGCGGAAATGCGCTGCTGCCCCATTTTAATATGCACGACGCCGTGCGGATGCACCAGCCGCCTGACTTCACGCATGCCCTGACGAAACAACAGCATGATACGCACCACTTTCATGCCGCCTCCGGTTGAGCCGGCGCATGCGCCGACAAACATGGACATTAACATCAACATGGTGGCGCCGGGACTCCATTGACTGTAATCACTGACAGCAAAACCGGTTGTTGTGGCAATGGAAACCACATTGAAGATCACATGGGTCAGTTGATCCTTACCACTGGCCACCACCATCAGAATGGCGCAGAGCACCAGAAACAGAATCCAGGCGATATAGGTGCGGAATTCTTCATCCTTGAAATAGGTTTTCAGTGAAAACCCTTTCAGCGCAGCGGCAAAATGTAGGGTGAAGTTGATGCCGGCCAATACCATGAAGGCGGAGGCCAGTAGTTGTAGCAGGGCGCTGTCGTAGTATCCGAAACTGGCGTCATGGGTGGAAAATCCGCCAATGGCGACGGTGCACATAGCGTGGTTAACGGCGTCAAAGGCGTCCATGCCGGCCAGCCAGTAGGCCAGTGCGCAGATGATGGTCATAATCAGGTAGAGGTACCAGAGTAATTTGGCCGTTTCTGTGACGCGCGCGGTCAGCTTATCCTTGACCGGGCCGGGGGTTTCCGCTCTGAACAGCTGCATGCCGCCAACACCCAGCAGTGGCATAACGGCGACAGCCAGCACAATAATACCCATGCCGCCCAGCCACTCCTGCATGGAACGCCAGAGCAGAATCGAGCGCGGTAGTTGATCCAGACCGGAGAGAACGGTGGCACCTGTCGTGGTTAAACCGGAAGCGGATTCAAACATCGCATCGGCCATGGAGGGCAGGGTGCCGGTGGTCCAGAACGGCACGGCGCCAATCAGTGACAAGACCAGCCAGGCCAGCGCCACGATCATGAAACCATCCCTGTGACTCAGCCGTTTCGGAGCGCCGCCGCCAAAACGCATCATGCCGGCCCCGATGATCATTACGATACAGCCGGCCTCGACAAATTCACTCAGATGACCGGCTTTATAGTATAATGCCACCATGGCCGGAATCAGCATGCTGCTGCCATAGAGAGCTACCAATACGCCAATCGTCCAGATTACCCCTTTCGGGTGCATCGGTTAAAAGAAATCCAGATGGACTTCAAACAATTTCTCCATTTTCGGTATCAGTTCGCTGGTGGTGATGATCAGCACATGATCATGCGGCTGCACGGTGGTGTTTCCGTTCGGGATAATAATTTCATTGTCCCTAAGAATCGCACCGATCACCATATCCTCCGGCAGCTTCATATCCTTGAGAGGCGTGTTGAGGATGGAGCTGGTTTCCAACGCTTCGGCTTCCAGCACCTCCAGTTTGCCCTGCGCCAGTGAGGCCATGCCGTGAATACGGCCCTTGCGCAGATGGCCGAGGATTGTTGCCACGGTGGATTGACGCGGTGATACGATGGTATCGAGGCCGAGCTGGCGTACCAGTTGCGTATAGATCGATCGGTTGATCAGCGTGACCACATGTTTTACGCCGTAACGTTTGGCGATCAGACTGCCCAGAATATTGTTTTCATCGTCATTGGTCAGAGCCAGAAAATCATCCATGCGATCGATGTTTTCCTCTTCCAGCAGTTTTTGATCCAGCGCATCGCCATGCAGTACAACGGTATCATTGAGGTTTTCGGAGAGCCATTCGGCTCGCTCCTGATTATGTTCAATAATTTTTAGTTTGGCGCCGGCCTTTTCCAGTTCCTGAGCTACCAGATAGCCGATGCGGCCACCGCCAACCATCATGATATTGCGACCGCGCGGCGTTTGATAGGAGAGACCAATGGTTTGCATCAGTACATTCAGGTAGCATTTCTCCACCGCTACATAGATATGGTCGCCGGCCAGCAATACGGTATCCCCTTTGGGCACATGCCAGCGATCATTGTGTTCGTGGGCGACCACATAGACATTCAAGTCCTCCATCACTTCCGGCAATTCGCGCAGCGAGAGTCCGGCCAGGTTGCTCTTCGGACGCACGGTAAACTCAACCAGTTCTATTTTGCCATTGAAAAATTCCAGTGCATCCTGCGCACTGGAGACATTCAAACGCCCCATCACCACTTTGGCCGCCTCGCCCTCCGGCGAAATCATCCTGTCAATCGGCAGATCATCACGCCCGAACAGGTTGGCATGTTTGATGTAGTCCTGTTCACGTACCCTCGCCAGTTTGATGGGTACCCGAAACAGGGAGTGAGCCACCTGACAAGCCAGCATATTCACTTCATCGTTGGTGGTTACGGCAATCAGCAGATCGGCATTTTCGGTGCCCGCCTGCTCCAGTATGGATGGGTGGGAGGCCTGACCACAGACTGTTTTGACATCCATGGCATCGGCAATGATCTGCAGCCTTTCTTCATCCTGATCGACAACAGAGACATTGTTGCCTTCTGTCGCCAGTCGGTTGGCAATATGGTAACCGACCTCTCCTGCTCCCAGAATGACGATATTCATGACTGTTGCTCCTGTTGCTGCACCAAGGCGTATGATTTTATTTTACGATGCAGCTGACTGCGCTCCATGCCGATTTCTGCTGCAGTGCGGCTAATATTCCAGTCGTGCCGATTCAGGTGCTGTAGCAGAAATGCGCGTTCAAATGTTTCGCGGGCATCATGGAAACTGGCTGCATCGGCCTGTTCCTGTGCATCGCTTTCTGTCACTCCGAGGTTCGTGGCCGGCGCAGATGTTGCCATTGAAGATGGGTGGATTGAGGACTGATCCGGTGGCAACATATTGGATATGTCCATCTGCTCGCCCGGCATCAGGATATGGCAGCGTTCAACATAATTGCGTAGCTCGCGCACATTGCCTGGCCAGGTATAGGTTTTGAGTGCACATATCACCTCCGCATCAAAGCGCACTGGATTGCCGCCCAGTGCGTGGGCCTGTTCATCGGCCAGCGAGCGGATCAATTCGGGCAGATCATCCAGCCGATGCCTGAGTGAGGGCATATGGATAGAGACGACATTCAGGCGGTAGTAGAAATCCTCCCTGAGTTTTTCCTGTTGCAATGCCTGTTCCAGATCGCGGGCGCTGGCAGCAATCAGACGCACATTGCAGGCGACCGGGGCCGGGTTGCCGAGCCGTTGCACCACCTTCTCCTGCAGCACGCGCAGCACTTTGGCTTGCGCCGACAGACTTAATTCGGTCACTTCATCAAAAAACAGCGCGCCTTGGTGGGCCGCTTCAAAACGTCCGCGCTGGGCATGCAGGGCGCCGGTAAATGCCCCTTTTTCATGTCCGAACAGCTCTGAATCCATGCGGCCGGCCGGCACGCTGGCTGTATTTACTTCAATAAACGGGGCGTCCCGACGCTTTGAAGCTGCGTGCAGCATGCGCGCGGCTACCGCTTTGCCGGTACCGTGTTCGCCCAGAATCAGCAAGGGAGCGTCGGACAGGGCGATGCGCTTGATCAGGGTTCTCACCTCCTGAATCGGGGCACTATCGCCTATCAGTTCCTGCTGGCTATGATGGCTCATTTCCTGCCGTTTCAGATCGCTGTTTTCCTGCTCCAGTCGCCGCTTTTGCACAGCATTGCGGGCAAGAATCATCAGCCGGTCAAAGCTGACGGGCTTTTCGACAAAATCGAAGGCGCCCTGGCGGGTGGCCCGCACCGCAGTATCAATGGTGGCATGGCCGCTCATCATAATCACCGGCAAATTAGCATCGACCTGGTGAATGCGGCTCAGGGTTTCCAGGCCGTCAATGCCCGGCATCCAGATATCCAGCAGGATGCAGTCCACCGGCTGCTTGCGCAGGCGGGCCATGGCCTCTTCGCCGGAAGCGGCGCACACCACCAGATATTCTTCATCTTCGAACAGGCCCTGCAGGGAGTCACGGATAGGCTGTTCATCGTCCACAATCATGATGCGAGCAGTCATGCATTCTCCTTAGCCGGCATCTGGCGCGGCAGTTTCAGGCCAAAGTGGGTGGGGTTGGCAGCCGATATCAGTGTTAATTCCCCACCGTGATCTTCGGCAATACGTCTGGCAATGGCCAGCCCCAATCCCGAACCGTTGACCTTGGTCGAATAATAGGCTTCAAACAATTTCGTTGCAGCATCTGCATCGATGCCTTCGCCATCATCTTCAACATGCCATTCAGCACATGTTTCAGTGATCCGGGCATATAGCCGCACTGCACGTGTCTCATCTGATTCAGTGGCGGCGACGGCATTATCCATCAGGTTGATCAATACTTGCCGAATCTGATCCGGATCGCACGGGCAGATGGCTTCATCGGCCGGTGTGATCGTAACATGCACGCGCGCATAGCTGTGAAACAGTTCATACATATCCTGTAAGAGGGTTTTGACAGCGACCGGGCGCAGTTTCGGCTGCGGCATGCGTGCCAGGGTGGAGAAATCGGTAATCAGGCGCAGCAGTCGATCAACCTGGGCGATAATGGCCCTGGTGCATACATCAAACACCTCGGTATTATCCACCTGGGAACGAAAGCGTCGCTGCAAACGTTCGGCCGAGAGTTTAATGGGCGTCAACGGATTTTTGATTTCATGCGCCAGTCGCCGCGCCACTTCAGCCCATGCCTTGTTGCGTTCAGCTTCGGCCAGGTCAGAAATGTCATCGATGACCAGCAGGTAGCCTGAAAACTCTGTGCCGCTGGCGCTCAGCCGCGCACCGCGCGCCAGCACATGCAGTGTTTTTCCTTCCGGCAGAGCGATATCAAATTCGCGCTGCAGCAACTCCTCCTGTTGATGGCTCAATTCATCATAAAAAGCGCCGATATCACGCAGGTTGCCGTGGCTAACCTGCAGGATATCGGCGCTGGGCGTCCACTCCTCCGGCAGATGCAGAATATCGCGGACAGCCTGATTGAGCAGGCGTACGCGGCCCTGTCCATCCACCAGCACGACTCCGGTATGCAGGTTGGCCAGCAACGATTCCAGTACATACTGACGCTGGCGGGTATTATCCAGCGCTCTGGTCAAATCCTGTTGCGCCTGCTCAATGGCTTCGACGTTCTGTTTCAATCGCATCGACATTTTATTGAAGGAGCGACCGAGCGAACCCAGCTCATCACGGGGCGATTCGGAAATCACCACATCCAGATCACCTTCAGTCACACGGCGCAAGGCGTTGGCAAGCTCTCCGATTGGTGCTGTTAAGCGGCGGGCAAACAGCAATGCCACCAGCCCCGTCAGCAGCACAACGATCAGTGTCATGAACAGCATGACATGGGTAAATGTCGTGCTGATCTTTTGCCGATTGTGTTCAAGCTGGCGATAGTTGCGGTAATCCGCTTCGACGGCTCGGGCATTTTGAATGACGCCAACCGGTAGCTGGGTTTCCACCCGCAGCAGTCCGAGCACCGATGTTGCGCCGCCGATCAGTGGCGCATAACCGACGGCCACTTCGCGCCCGTCATGGGATTCCAGTTCAGTCACCACCCGGCCCAAATGCATCGACAAACGGGCCGTACTGTTGAGTGGGCGCGCCTGAAGTGCGCTCAGTTCACCCATCTGCACCGAACCGATCAGTCGTTCATTGATATCGAACAGCTCTACGCGTTGCCAGCCTTCTGTGCGGCTGATATCATTGAGATAGGAGTTGGTTGAGCGGTAATCCATATCGCCGCTGACAGCGGCAACCAGCGTTGCATCGCTGATATAATCCAGCAGGTTGCGTTTCATATTCTGCTCGACACGCTCATAAAAACCCTGGGCCAGTTTCAGAGCCCGATCCAGCAGGGTATCAACGCGCACATCGAACCAGACATCCATGCCGCGATCCACCATCTGGCTGGCAGCCATTTGAATCGTCATGGCCGGCACCAGTAACAGTGAGATCATGACAATCACCAGTTTGGCGCGCAGGCGCGACCCCGGCCTTGGCTCGGCACGCTCGCGTAACAGGCGTATGCCATATTGAATCAGAAGCAGAGACAGCCCCAGCATCAGGGCTACATTGACCCAGGCCAGCAGGCCATCCGCGCCATGCGCTTTGGGCCACAGACGGGCTGTCAGCGCTAATAGTCCCAGCGCCATGAGCAGGGGAATGAACCGCATCGCGTCAATTCGTCTCACGGCAGCGAAAAATCCTGCTGCATGGAGGCTGCTGCCGGCTGCCATAAGCCTGCCCACCAGGCTTCGCTGATACCTTCACTATGGATTTCGACGCTGACGGAGACCCTGTATGGCCTGTTTTTTTGCAGCAGACTGCGATCGAGCACCGGAAAATCATCCAGACCGGAAAGGAACTGAATGGCATCCTCGATACGGTATACCCGCCTGGAAATGCCGCTGGGTGTCTCCGTCAATAGCCAGCTGCGGGTCAACAGATCCGGTTTGGCATGGCGAATAACGGTAATATCGGCAATATCTTCGTTGAGCCAGTAACGGCGCACCCGCCTCACCTTGATATGCCATTCCGTCGCCATGGCAATGCCGTCTTTCAAGGTGGGTGAAAAAGCGTTGCTATCGACAGCGAAACGGGCTGCGCAGTAGATTACCTTTTGATCCGTACGAATCTGCAGGGTGTCGGATTCTGCGGCAAAAACCTGTGCCTGAGTAGCCAGCATGATTGCCGGCAGCAGCAGTAAAAACAGACGACACTTGGGGAATAAATTACGCATCAGGCCGGAGTGTAGCATCAGATGTTGGCCAGTTCGATGACTAAAAGCCGGCTACTGTAATCTCATAAATATTAATGGGCTGTTTCTTCCCCTTGAAGGTGCGCGGGCACAGATAGCGGCAGTGCTGATCCCTCAGTCGGGTCGGGATATCGAATGCAACATCTGCGGTGACCAGGGCCTGGAACGGCTTGGCAACGCCGCACAGCCGCGCCGCAGTATTGGCCACATCACCGATCACAGTGAATTCGCGCCGCTGCGTATCGCCCAGTAAACCGAATAACACATGGCCGCAATGCAGGCCGAAGCCGACTTGGCACGGTAGCAACTCACCTTCACGGGCAGGCAGTGCCGTCAACAGATCCAGCATGCAGGCCAGCGCCCGCTCACTTTTGTTGTTGCCTGAAAAGCAGGCCAGCAGGCCATCGCCCAGGAATTTATTTACACTACCTCCATGGGTGTGAACCGCACGCGTCTGAATGGCAATACTGGCATTGATGGAGGCATAAACATCATGCGGCTTGAACGATTCGGCCATTTCGGTAAAACCACGCATATCGCTAAACAGAATTGTCATTTCCTGTTCAAGGGCAAAATTGTCCGGAAAATCCGTGCCGTATTTTTTTACCATTTCAACCGTTTCATCAGGTAAAAACATCTGAATAGGCGGCAAGTCTTGCAGCTTGCTCATATATACTCCCGAACGTTGATTGTTTCATGTTCGCAGTCCAATTCGAGCAATAGCTATGCCAATTCCTTTTTTCGAAGCGCGCGGTTATAATTTCCGAATGGCATATGCGACGATTCAGGACTCCCTCTGCCGCCTGACCTACACGGTTCAGGCGGAGGATCTGAACGGCTATGGCATCATGCATGTCGGGTGCCTGCTAGGGTAAAAAGAAAAGCCCCGGCGGTTGCCGGGGCCTCATGTCTGACGCAAACACTAGGGAGGGGAGGGAGGAATAGCGCCAGACGTTGCGAATTATAACGACGGCCATCTGAGTCTGGCGTGAATTGCAGGTTAAATGTTTTTCATGTGTGTGATGGCGGCTCCGATCCGAAGAGGTCGGTATACTGCTGGTTGCTCCAGTAGATAAAGGCGAGAATCTCTGCAATGGCAGTATGCACGTCGGCCGGAATGGATGCGCCGATATCCAGCAGTGAGAAAATCTGCACCAGATCGCGATCTTCCCGGATGGGGATGTTGTTTTCCCGCGCCAGCCGGATAATTTCATCAGCCAGAAAGCCGCTGCCCCTGGCTGCCAGCGATGGCGCGTCATCCAGATAGGGGTCCCATTTCAGGGCGATAGCCTTGTGCTGTTTCATGCGATAACATCCAGCAGATTCAATGATACAGGCGCCATGGTAGCGAGCTGATCAAAACGCCGCTGTTTTTCCGCATCGGGCGGCGTTTGGGCGGCCAGCAGAAACACCTCTTTATAACCCAGATCCTGCAAGCGTGTCTGCAGTCGCTGAATATGTTGGTGGATGAACTGGCCGACGCCTGTCTGGTCGCTGTAGATGCGGGCATGCACCGAACGCTCGGAGACAGTGGCATCGACACGCATATTTCCCAAGCCACTCAATTCCAGCGCAAACAGCACGCTGATGGCCTGATGCGAACCGTCGCTTTCTTGCTGTTCGGGTGTATGGTGATCCTGCTGCATGGACATCTGCACATTGACCATCTGCTGGCCGACCAACATTGGCAACTCAAAACGGATTGGATCGCCCTGTATATGCGCCAGCGCATTCAGCGCCTGGGTTGTTTCGATACGAGCAGCGCCATGATGACCTAATTCGGAGAGGGCTTTAATGATATCCGTCTGATGGAGGGCGCTATTGCGACTGGCGGAGAGTTGCAGCAGTATGCTTTTTAAATCCTGCAGGATGGCGGTTTGCTGGCCGCCTTGCTGACCGGATTGTTGGGCCAGGTGCAGCAATTTAGCCTCCAGTCCGCCCCCCGAATCATGTAACAGCGCGGCCAGATGCTTGCCGCTGATCGGTGCCGATGCATCTGCGCCGAACCATGCTTCCATCTGTCCGATGGCGTTGGTAAGCGGCATATCAACATGCTGCAGAGATGGCAGCAGGTTGCGAATAGCGGTCAGTGTTTGCGATAGCGGTTCCTGGCTGGCAGAAAGGTTGTTTTTTACCGCCGCCGTGGCTTTTTCTGCGACATTTTTCTGCACCGAGATCAACTGAAATTCGGCTGGAGGGGTGGTCATGCGCAGGGTGAGCAGATCGCCCGGCATCACCGGAGCGGGAGCGGGAGTCTCAACCGTGAGACCCTGGATATTGAGCTGGATATGGCCGTTGGACAGCCGTTTTTGCACCACGGCCGCAGTGATATCGCCAGTAGCCAGCGGCAGGGAGGCCATCTCCAGTACAGGTTGCGGCCTGGGCGACGCGCTGCTGGCAACGGCGCTGCCGGCTTGCTGTCGCGGCAGGATTTCCAGCAGCGTGTCGTTGCTATCCGATGCTAAACGAACAAAGATCGGTTGCCCCTGCCCGAGATGGCTGGCTGCTGTGGTTTGAAGCTGATGGCGGACGGTTTTAGCCGGATTGTTCGGGTCAGGCAGGGAGATTGTGACAGCCATTTTTCCGGCCTGAATGTGATCAATATGACCGGCTACGTTGTTGCCGCCACGCATGCGAGTAAGCAGGCCTGCCGGCAGGCTGGAGAGCATTTGCACCCGGCTGTGGGGCTGTTGCACAGCCGGCTGTATGGCGGTGTTTTTTTCCTTGCCCTGCCCCAGCCAGAATAGCCCGATGTCGGGCTTGCCTGATGACATCGTTTGTCTGACCACAAAGTTGACCTCTGCGCCGAGCAGCGAAGCGGGCAATCCCTTGATGATGAATGTTTCGCCATTCAATACGATTTTAAATGCGCCCTTGGCTGCTTTTTGCACCACGGCGCCCATCACTTCGCCAGCCTGCATCTGCGATAACTGGCCGGAAATAACTCTGAGAAGATGCGGCGAACTTTTGGCGAGCGCAGTGGCATGCCATGAACTCGGTGCAGTTTTTCCGATCGCATCGATTCTGCGTTCAGGCATAACAGCTATTCTCGGGGGCTGACTTTCTGTTATCGGACATATCGTATGACGAGCAAGGGGCCTGCCAATGCCTGGTAACGACAATGCTGATGCGTAAGCAATCAGGTGCTCTGATTCGTATTCGGGTGCAGGGC
>JALUWF010000128.1 GCA_027019785.1 Mariprofundus sp.
CATAAAAATCAGCCATCAACCGTTCTGCCGTCGCGAACCGGTAGGGTTTTCCTTCCCGGGGAGGATGCTCATGGTCGTAGCCATGAGAGTTGTCAAAACCCAGTATCCTGTTGCCATATTTGTCGCATAAAACAACGGCATAGGAAACCTTTCCATGTTTCTCTTCCGCACGGATCGTGCAGGCAAAACCTTTACCCTCAGGCCCGGCATGATGGGAAAACCCATGCAAGTTCAGCAGGTAGCTGTAAGCATTGTCCGACATAACATGTAATAATAAACATATTAATAAATAAGTCAAATGGTCACAGAATAGTGGCATTTTTGATCAGGTGGTCGTCGTTTTTATTCAGAAAGAGGCGGGCAGCCATATTGACCACCACTTCACCGATGAAACCCTTGAACCAGGGCGATTTGAACAGGGCTGCCAGCGCAAACAGCGGAATCATCCACCAGAAGCTGGAAATCAGTTGTGAAAACAGTGCGCCGAAATCAATCACAGAAAAGCTCCCCCTGTAATCCCACTCCTGTCAGGCCAGTGCATCCATGCAATGTCAGAGCATAATCCTTATCCGGAAAAAATATAGTTCTCAAAAAACATGCAACAGCACCAGTCTTCGGCATTGTTATTCACACCGGTTATGCTTTATCCCATGCATACGTAACTTTCAATGCATTCAAGGGTGTAGCCCATGGCAGAATATGTTCATTTTGCATGCGGCCAACGACGATTCCGGAGGCGATTCTAATCGCTTTGGCAAAAGTGGTAATTTCAGCCGTCGTGTGTCCGAGCATAGGTAAACGCTCCAACTGAGCGGGAGGAATCAGGAAATCCCCTGCGAACTTGTTAGCCTCATTTTCCTGCTCGCTATCCAGTCCTTTCATCTCAAGAAACAACATCTTTTTCCCGTGCAGTAACAGATGCCCTGCTTCGTGGAGCAGTGAAAACCACAGGTGGTCATTCGTCTTATAACGAAGGCTCAGCATCAGCAGCGCCTTGTCTTTTGCCATCCAGCGCGTAGCCCCGCTTGCAGGACAACCAACAGGAGCAGGCTCTAATACAACGGCCACACCAGCGGTTGCACACAGATCAACCAACCGGGGAACAAATACCTGTGGATCTGTTTCTGCGGTCAACGTTCTCAACTCAATCAATGTTGCTTTAAACAGTTGTTTATTAAATGGCGCCGTAGCCATTTTGGTTGCAACACGTTCGCCCTGTCTGAGCCAGGCAGCTACGGCGCCGGTTTTCTTCTCGAAAGCATCTGAAGCCCTGAAAGCCGCCAATGGTCCCGCATATTGATCGCGCCATGATTCAACAGATGCAACTCCAAAGAATGATAAACACTCTGAAACCTGCTGTGCTTTGGAAGAATATTTATTGATCCAGTTATACTTCACCATGTGGCTAACGGGTAGTTCCCTGAGCCAGTCCGCATCTTTCTCCAGTCTTTTCAATGCGGTCGTTCGGGCCAGCACCTCCCTGTATTGTACTTCACGGTTCAACCAGAAACGGGCGGTGCTTCCCAACACATGTTCCAGCTTCAAGGCGGTATCTTCAGTTATCGTCGCTTTCCCGTTAATCAGCTGGCTAACATGTTTGGTGGTGTAGGCGATTCTCCTGGCAAACTCAGCCTGAGACCAACCTTTTTCCTCTATTAAATCTAATATTGTATCTCCGGGAACTGAAATCCAGTCAGGAGAAAATGTGGCACTTAAATCAGTCATGATAGTCTCCTATAAAAACAATCCGGATCCTGGCAACTCTTTCCCACCAGGCAATGGAACCATCTTCATTGACGGGTACAGGCTCATCAGCACTCTCAAAAGCAAGCCGGGCTCCGCCATACAGATCAAGTGCAAAACTGTCGCCCCGCTCACCTTTTAATGGGTGAGGCCTTCCGGCTGTCAGTTCAGCTACTGTTGTTGCTGAATGTAAATCAGCTAAACGAGTGCGCAGTTTTCGTGCACAGACAGCACCAAGCTTTCTGTTCATTAGCCTGGATTCTTCGCAAAGCTTCCTTAAGCCTGTAGGTATAGGGCCAGGCTTTCATAATTTGATATTGTTGCTCTCAGGTTATCAAGATATAAAAACTTGCCCCCTCAATTTCTTGATTGCCTTAAAATTAGTTGGTTTGAGCCGATTTTGATTCAAGATATAGTATTTTCGACAAAATCAAGCACTTCTAGTAGACTAGGTATCGCGCAGCGCGCGGCGCAGAATTTTGCCGACATTGGTTTTCGGCAGTTCATCCACGAATTCGAAATACTTCGGGCATTTATAGCCGGTCAGGTTTTCATGACAATAGCTGCGCAGTTCCGCCTCATCCAGAGATGCATCGAACTTGA
>JALUWF010000129.1 GCA_027019785.1 Mariprofundus sp.
TTGGGGTGATTGGCCGCATACCAGACAAGATCATACCAATCCCGCCCCTTCATGCTGTTTTTCCACTTACGGCATAGCACAGCGTGCATCTTGCCGGCAAACAGATCGGGCAGTGTGTAGGTGCGAACTGCAAAGGGAATGGGTTGCAACAGGTATTTGGACTCCGTGAAGAATCCCGGCGGCGGGTCTGTATCGACTTCCAGTTTGATTTTCAACAACTGCCCGCGTGGTACACTCCGCGCAAAGGACGTATCCGGCGTAATCACCAGCAGTTCGTTGAATGTGTTGGCCTTGAGAAAGGCAGACTGCACCGCTGTAGCCACAGCCTTGTTCCTCTTTTCTACCCGGACATCGAAGCCAAAAGCGCTCAGCTCTTTCTCCAGAGCATGGCTGTACTTCTCAATGTCGAAAGCGTGCATGGGCGACAATAGCGAGAAATCCAGATCCTCAGAGAACCTGTCCAATCCATAGAGGATGCGCAGCGCGGTTCCACCGTAAAAAGCCGCATGCTCGAAGAACTTGGCACGCCACATACCCAGCAAGACAATTTCCTGCATAATTTCCCGCAGTGCATGCGTATAATCTTCAGCGCTGTGGCACTCATATTTTGATAACATCTTTTCGATGGCATCATGCATCTGTCTCTCCAATTGCCAGCCTGCTCAAATGACGCACCAGCTTGGCTAACAATAATATCTTTCTGGAACGATACAGGCCGGCATACTCATCCAGTCTCTCCGGTCGCATCTCCCGGATGGCTGCCAAATCCATGCGTAAATCATCAAAGAGCCAGGTTTGCAACTCCTTTTGAGAACGTATGGAGATCCGGTCAGAGCGCAATTTGTCGGCCAGTGCCTTCTCCGGCCCCGCAATCAAATACGAGCGTCCATCTTCCATCTCAATCTGATCCATACCTGCCCGAAATGCGGCCATGGGAATCATGCGATAGGTAAATAATCCCAGAGGAGAGGAAAACTTCCGGGATCGACCAACGGTTACCGATGTCACTGCCTCCACCCGCTCCGGTATAAGGCCGTAGTATTGGAGTGCATACTCCAGAGAGATATACGAAGGTCCATACATCAGGTTGGCCAGAATCTCACGGGAGTAAGGATGCTGGCGATTGTTTTCGCCAAACACATAGAGGCCCTTTTTCACTCTTATAATGGCTCCCTTGCGCAACAGGGCAGTAATTCTGTCTCGTGGGTGCGTATAACCCTTCAGTGCCCCCAAAAGGGTCTGATAATCGAATTCCTCATATGGGATCATTTTACGAATTATTTCGCTCATTTCTTCATCCCACTTTGTAAATATCCATTGATGAGTGCTCCAAATGCGGGATAATAACTATTCTTGCATAGTATGTCGATATTAAGGCGACATACTATGTCAATATATACATATTTCTTGGAGCAATATCTTTCAGAGTACCGGAAAATCCATGATGACGTTCGATCCTTTCCGATCTGCTAGAATGATGGCATCTGGCCAAATTCATGAGTGCCCGAACCTGGCGGTGGAGGAAATCTCCGAAATAGGCCGAGGCAGGCAGCGCCCTTTCCTCTGTGGTCGCGGCTCCGGCATCGAAACCCCGCCGCTTTTCGACTTCAGCACGCGACACAAACGTCCAGCCAATTGCCTCTGCATAGGCAAGGATTGCGTCTGAACGGTCATATGCTCGCCGCGAGTTACTCGTTCATCTCCGGCAGGTGAAACAGCAGATCCACCAACTCACGATTGATGTAATAATTTTCCCTTCCCATCCGTTGTTTGACCAATGTTCCATCTGCGGCCAGCGCATCCAGATAACGAGTTGCTGTGGCACGGGAAATATCCAGGTCGCGCTCCAAAAAAGGCCACCTTAGTATAGGGATGAAGGAAAATATTGTTCAGCAAATTCTGATCACGCACCTGTTGTAACAGCGCGTAATACTCAGCCTTGGTCTGATTGATATAGCTTTTTACCCATCTTCTCGTATCCTCGTTAACAAAAAACAACCTGTCTGCATGGATTTTTCCACCCCGTGAATTGCATGGCGCTATTGCACCGGGTAAAAGATAAAGCTGCCCGTCAAACACCTGTCACAAGAAAATCTATTGCTGCTATGATCTCTGTCCGAAATGTTTCCAGTGAATCAACTGGATCCGTTAAAATTGAGGCTGGTGCACTGGTCATCTGATGCGTCAGTAAAATGAAAGAGGTGTGATCTATGTGAATAGTCGGGCATAAATGGGCAGGTGCGTTCGCTGCAAGCCTGTCAGCCATAATCAGCGGAATAACCATTCTGGTGTTGAGCGACTCCAAAAGTTCACTTTGGACATCAACAAAAAAGGGGTAAATATCC
>JALUWF010000130.1 GCA_027019785.1 Mariprofundus sp.
ATCCTACGCATAAACTGGATATTTTATTTCTTCCGAGGCCCTAAGACTGATGATAAAACCTACAGGTCGCCTTCTGCAAATTGCCTTTTAAATTTGTGTCCATTCGTGTCATTCGTGGCCAGGGTTGCTTTACTAAAATATGAAAAGCCTTGTTTACCGCTTGCGGCGCTCTCTCTTTCTTTGGACAGGACGGATGAAATCGCGCCTTCTGCTTGAGCCAGAGCTGCCGGCTGCCGGCACCAGACATTCCGGGCTGTTGCCGATCAGCTCGGTGCGCCTCATTTTTTTGAGGGCGTCGCGGATCAGGCTCCAGTTGGCCGGATCGTGATAGCGCAATAGCGCTTTGTGCAATTCCCGTTGTTTTTTACGTTTCGGAGTGAATACCGATTCGCCGTTCTTTCTTATTTTGCGTAGTGGGTTACGTCCCGAATAATACATCGCCGAGGCAGTCGCCATTGGCGAGGGCAGGAAGGCCTGCACCTGGTCGGGTTTGAAGTGATTGGCTTTCAGCCATAAGGCCAGATTGAGCATATCTTCATCTGTCGTGCCGGGATGGGCGGCGATGAAATAGGGAATCAGGTATTGCTTTTTGCCGGCCTTTTTCGAGGCAGCATCGAACATTTTTCTGAATCGTTCAAAACTGCCGATGCCCGGCTTCATCATTTTGGATAGCGGGCCATTTTCAGTATGTTCAGGAGCAATTTTCAGGTAACCGCCGACATGATGGGTGGCCAGTTCCTGAATGTATTCGGGTGATTCTACGGCCAGATCATAGCGCAGCCCCGAAGCGATAAAGATGCGCTTGATGCCCTTCATATTGCGGGCGCGGCGATAGAGGCGAATCAGCGGTGCATGATCGGTATTCAGATTCTTGCAGATGCCGGGAAATACACAGGAGGGCTTGCGGCAGGCCGTTTCAATTGCACGGGATTTGCAGGCCAGCCGGTACATATTGGCAGTCGGGCCACCGAGATCGGAAATGGTGCCGGCAAAGCCGGGCGTCTTGTCGCGGATGTTTTCAATCTCACGGATAATCGAATCTTCCGAACGGTTCTGGATGATGCGGCCCTCGTGTTCGGTAATCGAACAAAAAGTACAGCCACCGAAACATCCGCGCATGATATTCACCGAATGTTTGATCATTTCATAAGCCGGAATACGGTCATCGCCGTAAGAATTGTGCGGGGTGCGCGAATAGGGTAGATCAAACACGGTATCCATTTCTTTGGTGGTGAGCGGAATAGCAGGCGGATTGAGCCAGACATCGCGATTGCCGTGCCTTTGCACCAGCGCTCGCGCATTGCCCGGATTGGTTTCCAGATGCATCAGGCGTGAGGCATGAGCGTAAAGCACCGGATCAGCTTTGACGGCTTCAAACGAAGGTAGCCGGATGACGGTGGTGGCGCGATTCAGTTTCAGATGCGCAATCGGAATGGTGACGACTTCAGGTTGTGGTTGTTTGTCGGCGACAGCGCAGCTTGCGGCGCTGTTCATGGCATATGGATCGGGGTGTTCAATCAATGCGCCGGGCGCATCGATCTCGGTAGAATCGATTTCATTAAATCCGGCTGGCATGCTGTTGCGCATGAATGCGCTACCGCGTAAATCGGTCATGGTCTTGATGGATTCACCTTTTGCCAGCCTGTGCGCAATCTCTATGATCTGTCGTTCGGCATTACCGAACACCAGCATATCGGCTTTGGAGTCCGGCAAAATGGAACGTTTAACCGTATCCGACCAGTAATCGTAATGGGCGATGCGGCGCAGGCTTGCTTCGATACTGCCAATAATCACCGGTACGCCTTTGAACGCTTCGCGGCAACGCTGGGCATAAACGGTGACAGCGCGGTCCGGGCGTTTGCCGGCCATACCGCCCGCTGTATATGCGTCATCGGAGCGGATGCGGCGCTCGGAAGTATAATGATTGACCATCGAATCCATATTGCCGGCAGTGACGCCGAAAAAGAGATTGGGCTTGCCGAGGGTGCGAAAGCCGTCCGCCGATTTCCAGTCGGGCTGCGAGATAATGCCGACCCGGAACCCCTGTGATTCCAGCGTTCGACCAATCACGGCCATGCCGAAGCTCGGATGATCAACATAGGCATCGCCGGTTACGATCACAATATCGCAGCTATCCCAGCCGAGCTGATCCATTTCGGCTCTGCTCATCGGCAGTTGTGGGGCAGGGCGCAGTTCCGGCCTGTATCTCGGCCAGTCGTATAAGGGCATGGTTTCCGGCGTGGTGTGCTGCATCATCGGCAAATGCTAGCAGCGAAGGCGGTTGATAGACATGGCACGCAAAG
>JALUWF010000131.1 GCA_027019785.1 Mariprofundus sp.
ATGCCTACGGTGTTAAGAATTGGTCCTTTTCGTTTCTTCTTTTATAGCAATGAAAATGGCGAACCCGCACATATCCATATACAGCGAGAAAACATGCTCGCTAAATTTTGGTTAAAGCCTGTAACTTTAGCCAGTTCTACGCGTTTTTCGCCAAAAGAATTACGCAAACTTCAGCAACTTGTTGTTGAAAATAAAGAAGCTCTTTTGGAGGCTTGGAATGAATACTTTAGCAATTGAATTACATCCCCAAGTTCAGACTATTAAGTGTACTGATGTAAATTTGATTGTTGAACTGCTTGATGGGCGTGCTATCTCGACTCCTTTGGTTTGGTTCCCTCGCTTATCTCAAGCGACTCAACAACAACTAGCCAATTGGGAGTTGCTTGGTGATGGTGAAGGTATTCACTGGCCAGAAATTGACGAAGATTTAAGTGTTGCTGGTTTATTATCAGGCACTCATTCAATGAGCAGCTAATCGGGTAGCCGGGGGATTTTAACCCTTGCGAAGCGAACCACGATCTGCAAATTCCGGGGTCAGTTTACCTATTTATCAACTAAAACCGTCACATGATAGGGAATAGGTAAACTGTTTCTGGATTGTGCGCCGTTTACTGCAACCATCATAACAGGAGGCTGTCATGAGTGATTTACAAAAGTATATCAGCAAGCGGAAAGCGATTGATTCCGATTTCAGAGAAAACTACGAAGACGGCTATCAGGCTTTTAAGATTGGAGCCCTTCTTCGCCAAGCCAGAGAAGCATCAGGCTTAACTCAAGAAGAAATCGCTGAGAAGCTACATACAAAAAAATCAGCTAACGAATAAGAATAGTTCGTCATAAAAGACGAATTGACCATATTATAGGTAAGTGGTATAAGTCGCCTTATATGGCGATAATATTGCGTTTTAATGCATAAATCGTCAGAGGTGGCGATTATGAAAATATCCAAACTCCTTTCGGATGACGCGATCCTTGCCGAGATTGGTCAGCGGATCGCAGATCACCGGCTCAGGCTTCAATTGACTCAGGCTGATCTGGCCGAGCAGGCCGGGGTGGCCAAGCGGACTGTGGAGCGGATTGAGGCAGGCGCTTCGGCGCAGATGTCGAGCATGATTCGTATTTTCCGGGTGCTGGATCTGTTGCCTGGTCTGGATCAGCTCATCCCCGAAGCAGGTCCGAGCCCGATGGAACTGCTGAAGCGAAAGGGGAAACCGCGCAAGCGTGCTTCCGGCAGCCGCCGCGCTGATAAGCCCGATGAGTCGTGGAGATGGGGCGATGAGTAGTATCGCCGAAGTCCGGCTTTGGGGGTGCACCATCGGTGCGGTGTCGCTGGCTGAAGGCGATGAGGTGGCTGCCTTTGAATACGATCCGGCCAGGTTTCGACAGGGGAGGGCTTTGAGTACTGGTTGCTTAAATTTGACTGGGTGAAGGGTAATCGGGACAAGGAGCTCGAGGATCCGCAAGGCTACGGGGCGATTGAATACGCCTATTACAGGATGGCAAGGGATTGCGGCATTGATATCAGCGAGTGTCGGTTGTTTGAGGAAAACGGCAGACGCCATTTTATGACCCGGCGTTTTGATCGTCTGGCCAGCGGTGAGAAGTTGCATATGCAATCGCTTTGTGCACTGGCCCATGATGATTTCAATATGGCAGGGGCCTACAGCTACGAACAGGCGCTTCAGGTGATCCGGCAACTGGGCTTGCCGATGCGCGCCATCGAGGAGCAGTTTCGCCGTATGGCATTCAATATTATCGCCCGTAATCAGGATGATCATGTCAAGAATATCGCTTTCCTGATGGATAAATCCGGCACATGGTCGCTTTCGCCCGCCTTTGATATAACCTACAGCTTTAACCCGGCAGGCGACTGGACAGCCAGCCACCAGATGAGCATGAATGGAAAAAGGGATGATTTCACGATGGATGATTTCAAGGCCTGTGCGAAGGTCGTGTCGATGAAGCGCGGCAGAGCCGGGACGATTGTGAATGAGGTGCGGGAAACCGTATCCCGCTGGAAGGATTATGCTGAAGAGGTGGGGGTTCCGGCTTTGGTGCAAAACCAGATTCAGCGAACGCTGCGGGTGAATTAGACATTTGGAATGGGGAACCAGGAATAAAGAGAGTGAATAAGTGAGGTGATGATGCGGGTATATCTGGTTCAGCACGGTTTGGCGAAAGATGTGAGTGAAGATGCAGCACGGCCCTTATCCGATCAGGGCAGGGAGGATGTGACGCGCTGCGCCGGGTTTTTGAGTCTGTTCGAGAAACCGAGACCGGTGAAAATTGTGCACAGCGGCAAGTTGCGCGCCCGTCAGACGGCCGACATGTTCGCCGAGGCCTGGGGCGGCATTGCCGTTGAACGCACGCTTGATCTGGGACCGAACGATGATCCGTCCGTCTGGTCGGCGCATCTTGCCTCCATGCATGACGATGTGATGCTGGTCGGTCACCTGCCGCACCTGCAGCGGTTGGCTGGCCTGTTGATTTGCGGCAATCCGGATCGCGAAGTGGTGCGCTTTCGTAACGGCGGCGTGGTTTGTATGGAAAAAGGAGAATCCGGAAGGTCGATCCTGTGGCAGATCAACCCCACGCTATTTTATGGGGAATCATGATCGTATACCCTCAGAATATACCGTTTGAACCACGCTCTTCTCACGATGCAATCAGATCGCAGTCACTTGACACACAAATACTTTGTCACTATTGTAGCACAAAGTAATACAGGAGGCATTGATGGCTCAAACATGCACGACAAGCATCAGGATGGATGAACAACTGGCACACCGGTTGGAGGATGCATCAGCCAAGCTTCATCGCCGCAAGAATGGCATTATCGTGCGTGCTATCGAGGAATATCTGGACAGTCACACAGACGATTTACTCAAAGACGAAGCGAGGGCGCAATCTTTGCTGGCCAGTCGTGCAGAAGGTTCTGAAGACGAAGCATGGGAGCTATCACATGATCGCAGCGGCTGGCAGGCGTGAAACGGGGTGATATTGTCTCCTGTGTTTTGGCCGGAGATTATGGCAAACCTCGTCCGGCTGTGATTGTTCAATCGGATTTGTTTAATCCGACGCATGCCAGCATTGTCGTTTGTCCTGTCACTTCTCATATTGTCAATGCACCACTGTTCCGCATTGATCTTCCATGTCATAGCAAAACAGGACTGGAGAAAGCTTCTCAGGTGATGGTGGATAAGCTGACTGCAGTCCGTTCTGATCGAATCAAAAATTGTATCGGAGCCCTGAATATCAAACAACGAAAGGAACTTGATAAGGCTGTAAAACTCTGGCTTGGCCTGTAATCAAGTCACTCATGATATTGTCCAAAAATTGAAAAACATGCACAAACCCACACTGTTTTATGGCGAGGTTGGTAGTGCGTAGCGCATCTTTAATTGCTGCCGGAAAAGGAGTAGGCTGAGCTTCGTGCGAACGGACTGTGTGTTTCATGCGATGAAGGTTGCTGACATGATGTGCGGCGACGCTGGTGGAGTGCTGAGAACCATTGATCGCATGCGAGGTGGCTACAATTTAATATGTTCTGGGCTGCCAGTCAGTCCCAGGGAGGTGGAGCGATGAGCATGACAATTTCTTCTCCGGTTTTTCAGGATGGCGAGGTGATTCCCGTCCAGTTTACATGTCAGGGCGAGGGCATCTCGCCGGAACTGGCTTTAGACGGCGTGCCGTCGTCGGCAAAGAGTCTGGTGTTGATCGTGGATGACCCCGACACGCCGGATCCGGATGCGCCGACGACGTGTTGGACGCACTGGTTGCTCTACAATCTGCCTGCGGATACCCCGTTCCTGGCTGAAGAAGAGATGCACCTGCCGGCTGGGATGCTGGAAGGGAGCAATAGTTCTGGGCGCACAGGCTACGATGGCTCCTGTCCGCCATCAGGGCCGAGTCGTTATTGCTTCAAACTCTATTGCGCTGGATGCGTTGCTACCGGATTTACATGAGCCGGTCAGATCTGATGTGGAAGTCGCAATGGAAGGGCATGTGATTGCAGATGCCGAGTTTACAGGTACATGCCGGACTCACTGACAGGAAAACGTACGTCGGCAGGCTTTTTCCATCCCGCAGGGATAATTAAAGGAATCGCTCTGAACTCCGATAGATACAGGGATAAGGGAGAGTCTTGATTTGATGGAACAGATATAATGGAACATTCATGCCGCATTTTGGTGGTAGATGATCAGGCATCGATTCGCGAAATTGTCGCCGATCTGCTCAGGGAATTTGAATTGGCCAGCTACGTGGAAGTAGCACAATCGATCCAGGAAGCGCGGCAGGCGCTCAATGGGAGTCTCTGGGATGCAGTTGTGACTGATATGAGCTTGAATGATGGTAATATCCTCGATTTAGTTGAATCTATGCAGCAACAGGGCTATGTGTTTCCCCCTATTCTGCTGATGAGTGGTTTTCTTTTTGGTCAATCCAAGTCGCGTGCTGAGGCCCTTGGCATCGAGCATATTCTGCTCAAGCCCTTTGTGCCGGGCGAACTGATTGATTGCCTGCAGCAGGTGCTGGCATCGGATTGAGATGTCCGCGATGAAGCCGCACACACGCTTGCCTCGCTATAGCTGGTTGCTCGTATGTATCGCAGGAATGCTTCTAAGCGCAATGCTGTTCCGTTACCTGCAGGGTATTGAGCAACACAGTATCGATATCTGGACACTGGCAGCCGGGTTAATAATCACAGCGCTGTTGACCCTGCTTACCTTCAACCATGTCCGTACCAACGAGGTGTTGAACCGCAAGGTGGCACAGCGCACCCGGCAGCTCTCCGTTGAGCGGGCCAAGCTGGCGGCGGTGATTGATCACGCCCATGATGCTATTCTGGTGGTGAATGCGAAAGGGCGCATCCTGCGTAGCAATCCGGCTGCCAATGCGATGTTCGATTACAGCGATCTGGCACGTGATGGGCTGACCGTTCATGATCTGGTACCGGCTGATATACGCGAGCAACATAAGCAGTGGTTTGTATTAGAGGGACGTGGAGTCACCCACCGCATGATCGGACAGGTCAGGGAGCTGCGAGGGCAAAAGAGCAGTGGCGAGGCGTTTCCGTGCGAAACCGCCGTGCATACGTTCACGGCCGGCAGAGAGCGCCAGTTTTCGGTGGTGTTGCGTGATCTCACGGCATTTAAACAGAGTCAGTGGGTGCAGAAGGCACTGCTGCGACTGCGGGTGATCAGTCAGGCGCATTCACCCCTGCATGAACGCCTGAAAGAGATGCTTGAGGTCATGCTTACTTCGCCATGGCCCATCGTTGCTGACGCCATCTATACCGTTCAGGGCGACCAAATGTGGCTGACAGCCAGTCAGGGGTGGAAAGGCGATGAAAAAAAACGACATTTGATGATCCCCGTCGGCCACTGTCTGTGCGGTGAGCCTATCAGAGAACAGCATATGCCATGCAAGCCGGTAGCGCCGGATCACGATGCGCCGGGCTCGCTTGCTCTGTCTGTGCTGCATGAAGAGCACCAATTGGGGCTGTTGTATCTGCAGATGGCAGAGGGCAACATGCTGCCGGAGGCTTTTTCCAGCTTCGTTCGGCAAGCGCACGAAATAGTTGCTGTGACACTGGTGCGGCAACGCATCCGCCAGACGCTGGAAGATAGCGAGAGCAAATATCGTCAGCTCATAGAAACTACGCCTGTCGGCATCATCATCCAGACGGCTGGGGTGGTGCAATTCGCCAATCCGGCAGCCCTATCCATGCTGGGCGCTAATGTTGCGGACAGCGTGCTGAAACATGAAATGTCGCCCCGGATCCATACAGAAGATCGCAACAGCTTTTCGGAACTGATAAAGGTACTACAGCAGGGCGGCCATATCGAGCCGACGGAACTGCGTCTGCAGCGGCTGGACGGCAGCCTGTTCTGGGCGGAAATTCGCGGCGTCCCTGTGGTCTATGAAAGCAATCCTTCGGTGCAGTTACTGATTCAGGATATCAGCGACCGCAGGCAGGCCGAAGATCAGTTGACGTTGCTCTCCTACACCGATGAACTGACAAAACTGCCCAACCGGCGACTCTATATCGACCGGTTGGAACAGGCTTGCAGCATGGCGGCGCGGCGCGGCCGCCAGTTGGGCTTGCTGTTTCTGGATCTGGATCGTTTTAAAATCATCAATGACACCCAAGGTCATGCCTGTGGCGACCGGGTATTGAAGGTAGTGGCGGATCGAATTCTGGAGACATTGCGGGCATCGGATACGGCCGCCCGCATGGGCGGTGATGAGTTTGCCGTGTTACTGCCGGAAACTGATCCGTCCAGTGCATTGAGAGTGGCCAATAAACTGTCCAGGGCGCTGAAGCAGCCGATGCTTATATCCAATCAGGAGTTCAGTATCGGCGTCAGTATCGGTTTGGCCGCTTACCCTGATGACGGTCGGGAAAGCGATACCTTGCTGAATCATGCCGATAGCGCCATGTACTACGCCAAACAGCATCGCCTGGATGTACACTGTTTTTCCGGCGAGATGGAAGAGGCTGCCAGACGACGCATGGTGTTAGAGAGTGAATTAGCTCATGCCGCTGAACGACAGCAGTTGCAACTCTATTATCAGACCCAGTTCCGGCTGAACGACGACGGCGAACAGGTTAGCGGCGTGGAGAGCCTGCTACGTTGGTTCCACCCAGAGTTGGGCATGGTCTCACCGGCGGAATTTATCCCGATTGCAGAAGAGGCCGGTCTGATTCGTCCGCTGACCGCTTGGGTCATCGGCGAGGCGTCGCGCCAGGCCAGACTTTGGCATCAGCAGGGGCGTCATCCCGGTCGTATCGGTATCAATGTCTCGGCGCTGGAGTTGATGCAGGTAGGGCTGGCCGAAGATATTCTCGGGCATATCAGGGAGGCAGGCGCAGAGCCGGAGTGGTTTGAAATCGAAATCACTGAAACTGCCGCCATGAGCCAGCCGGATACGGCCATTGTCATCATGCAACAACTGGTGGATGGCGGCGTCTCCATGGCTATTGACGATTTTGGGACCGGTTACTCGTCGCTGGCCTACTTAAAGCGATTGCCTGCGCAGCATTTGAAAATAGATATCGCATTTATCCGAAACCTGCCGGACGATGCTGAAGATGCAGTGATCGTTCGTACCATTATCGCTATGGCGCACGCGCTGGGAATGAAGGTTATCGCCGAGGGCGTAGAAACGGCAGATCAGCTTGCATTTTTGCGCTGTGAAGGTTGCGATATGATTCAGGGTTACCTGCTTGGCAAGCCGCTGCCGGCGGAACAGGTTGAGGAACAGCTACCTGGCCCGGATTCATGAAAAGCCGGACTAGTTTCGGGTGAAGGTCAGGAAGCCCATGCCGACCGATAGATCAACGATTATGCTGTGTGGGCTGTTTTTACCTGATCGCGCCCGTTCTGCTTGGCCTGATAAAGAGCTTTGTCGGCTGCCTTGAATGTGTCGGCGTGCGGGCTTCCCTGCCGGTGCTCTGCCAAGCCGATGCTGATGCTGACTGAGATATCGCCCTGCGTAGTTTTAAACGGATGGATGGACACAGCCTGTCGAAGCGATTCAGCCAATCGGGTGCTGGTTGCCAGATCCGTTGCCGGAAAGACAATACAGAATTCTTCGCCGCCGACGCGAGCCGCCAGATCAGTGCTGCGGATGCTTTCGTTCAGAACCTTGGCTAGTTGGCACAGTACTTCATCTCCGGCATCATGGCCGTATTGGTCGTTAATTTTTTTGAAAAAGTCGATATCAGCCATGATAAAACTGTAGCAGTTGCGATCCATGGCTCTGAGGAATTCAGCCAGTTGTCTGCGGTTGGGTAGACCTGTCAACGGATCATTGCGTGCTTCCGCCTTTGCCTGCTCCAGCTTGCCCGCCATCTCACTGAGTTGGTCCAGATTGCCTTGGATGGTGCCGCGCAGTTTTGCGCTGGCACTGCTCAGCTTTGTGCCTGCCTGTACAATACCCAGACGGGCATTTTGTAGCAGTTCTCTGGCTTGCTCGGCGTCAGCTGGCAGTTCCTGATCGAGCAGTTGCTTAACCTGTTGCAGCTCCGGTGATTCTTCCCCGGCCTCTTGCATCACGGTGGCAATTGCATCCAGCGAAGGCGTGAATGCCTCGACTAGTTGCTGTAATTCCTCTCTGAGCTCCATATCATGCTGTAAATGTTTTTTCAGGCAGCGGTTTAAATGACGTGTCTTGTCCAGGATGGAAACGTCGTCGGTGGGCTTCTGACCAATCAATTGACAGCACTGATTCAGCATGCGGCGGGCGGCGGGCATATTTTGCAGTGCGTCCATCAGCAGTGATTGCCTATGCTCGACATGCTGTTCGATGGACATGCGGACGTTGGTGGATATGTTCCCCTTTGAACCGAGCCGCAGCAGAGCGCCGTGTTCCGCATCCAGCAGGCGCGATGTCAGGCGCTGAAGCCAAAGGTAAGTATCGGAGGAAACGGAGGGTTTTCGTTGCAGGGATTCCAGATCGGCGATGATGCGGCGGGTAGTAGCTCGCAGTGCATGGTCATCCGGCCTGGCGTTGATGATAACCGGACGAATATCGTCCATTCTTATACAAACTCTTCCCAAGCAAAAAACGTGCCAGATATGTAATGATTATCCCATGCTAAATATTGAGCCGGATAAAATTGTTTGTGGTGGTATTGTAATGACTTTTTACGCAGGCTTCCCCGAATGATAACGCAGGAGTACAAGGAACTGTATGCAGTCAGGATTATTTTGTGGAATTCCATGCTTTTCTCATCAGTATCTAACAACAAATGATTAATTCCGTCATTCATGTGCTTTCCTCACAGGTAGCCAACCAGATTGCCGCTGGCGAAGTGGTGGAGCGTCCGGCCTCGGCGGTAAAAGAGTTGATGGAGAATGCCCTGGATGCAGGCGCTACGCAGATTAATGTTCGCATCACCGGTGCGGGCAAGAAAAGCATGGTGATCGAAGATAACGGTAGCGGCATGTCCGCATCCGATGCCGAACTGGCGTTACGGCGCCATGCCACCAGCAAAATTGAAAGCTCGGAAGATCTGCATCGCATTGCATCGCATGGTTTTCGAGGTGAGGCGTTGCCATCGATTGCATCTGTATCGCGTTTTCGCATGCAGACGGGAATTGTTGGTCAACCCGAGGGTGTCGAGGTGCGCGTTGATGGCGGGGGGGCGAGCGAAACACGTCCGGCTGCGCCCAGAATCGGCACCCGTATTGAAGTGCTCGATCTGTTTTTGAATACACCGGCACGGCTGAATTTCATGCGCACAGAGAAAACTGAAGAAGCGGCTATTGTTGAAGTATTTCGCGCCCTGGCTCTGGCCAACCCGGCGGTGGCTATGCTGTTAGAACTCGATACGCGCAAGCGTTGTGATTATCCGGCTCAGGATGAACGCGCCCGTTTGCTGGCGATTATGGGCAAAGATTTCTCCGACAACAGCATCGATCAATGTATCGAACACGAAGGCATGCAAATCAGCGCGCATCTGGGCTTGCCGACCTTTCACCATCGTAATTCCACCAAAATGATGTTTCTGGTCAACGGGCGTGTGATTCGCGACAAGCAGTTGATTGCTGCCGTGCGCGCCGGCTACCGGGATGTGATGTTTCATGATCGTTATCCGGTGGCGCTGGTTAAAATCGAGATTGATCCGGCCGATGTCGATGTGAACGTACATCCGGCCAAGCGCGAAGTGCGTTTCAAATCGCCGCAGACCGTGCGGGCAGGCATTGTGGCCTGTATTCGGGCGGGTATTGAACGCATGGGGCAAGCGGTATCGTCCACGACTACCGATCAGGCCATCGGAAGCATGCAGGGTGGTATGGGATCTTATCAAGGTGCAGCAGCGGGGCAGGGGGGGGGCTCGTATTCTGGTGGTATGCCGCACTTCTCATCCGGTAGTTTTCGCCCATCCGGCCAGAGCACATCCATGCCGTCTGATTTGCAACGCATTTTATTTTCGGGCGCAAATGCGGCAGAACCCGAAGGCGATTATCAAACAGACGGCAAGCTCGATCTGGGTCAACCGCTGGCGCAGTTACACCGCTGTTATATTCTCACCCAGACAGACGATGGCATCATGCTGGTCGATCAGCATGCAGCGCATGAGCGCATGACCTTTGAAAAGTTAAAAACACAACTGACTGGACAATCGGTGGGCACACAGATGTTGCTGACGCCGGTTGAATTGAAGCTGGATGGCGAAACAGCGGCATGGTTGCATGATCATGCCCCAAGCCTGCTGGCCTTTGGCGTAGAGCTGGATGTCAGCGGTGATGAATCGTTCCTGATTCGCAGTGTGCCGGCCATGCTGGCGGCAGAACCGGTAACTGAGCTGGTGACCGAACTGATTGAATCCTGTCGTTTACTGGGCACCGATGCCGAAGCCGGAAGCAGCGGACAGGCGCGAGTGCTGGAACGCTGGTTGGGCAATCGCGCTTGCAAAGGCTCGATTAAATCAGGCCGTTTATTGTCCCATGAAGAACAGGATGCACTGCTGCGCAAAATGGAACAGACGCCGAATATCGCCCAGTGTAATCATGGCCGCCCGACCTATGTCAGCCTGTCACTCAACGATTTAGAACGCCTCTTTGGTCGGAAAGACTAGGCGGTAACGAGCAATCAAAACATGATGTCTTGGCGCATGGCTGGGAACAGCGCATGATTCATGGCTGAATATGCAGGTTACCTTGATTAAAGGTTGAAGCGGGCAGGGGATGAATATGCGCGGTGAATGTATTTGCGGAGAGATAGCATTTGAATTGATAGGCGAGCTGCCAAAGCTCTATCAATGCCACTGTTCCATTTGCCGCAAACAGGGCGGCAGTGCTTCCAATACCGGGCTGATTGTTGCCAAAGAGATATTCCGCTGGTTGAACGGAGAAGAGAAAATCACCTCCTACGTCAAACCCACAGGTTTTCGTTCGGACTTCTGTTCTCTGTGCGGCTCAGTAGTACCCAACCCATTCAGAGACAAACCCTATGTCTGGGTGCCAGCAGGCTCACTGGACGACACCCAGCCACTCGAAATAGCGGTTCACATATGTGTCGATTCAAAAGCATCCTGGGATAATCAAATCCCCGCAGAACTCACACAATACGAAACCATGCCAACCCTCACAGAACTCATTGATCTGCTGCACAGCAATGTTGGGAGGTAGAAAGTGAGAGTATTAAAGAAATCAATCGAGTCTGACCCCATTGGTTTGCCATTGGTTGGTTCATAGACCTGACCCTGATGGATTGTGACCCCGATGGTTTGATGGAGGAAAATTATGACGACAACTTATCAGGAAGCAGTTGATTCACTGCTCTCGGGTCAAGAGCTGGAATGGGTAAGCCATGGTAGCTATTCGGCTGGGAAAATTGTGCTGGCCTCCCCTGAGGCGCGTCGACTATTAGACTGCCTTACGAAGCAGAGTCCAGACGTTGTATTGAAGGGTGATGAGTCTATTTTCCCTGATTTGATAGAAGCTTGGGAGAATGAAGGAAATGATCCCAAAGACGAAATACAAGAAATTGAAAGTGCTGAAGGTGTTGATGGTTTTCGTTTGGCGACAATTGAAACTGAAGGGTTTGGCGGAATAAACCTTTTTGGAGAACATCCTTTTGTTCTAGATGTTGACCGAAAAAGCTGGTGTCTTGAGGGACAAAACGGATCAGGAAAAACATCTCTTGTTAGTGCCATTATATGGGGGCTTACGGGCCGTCGCGTAAGAGAACACTTAGGGCCGGTAGCAGATAATGGTGATCGTGAACCAGTATTTGATACTGATGGCAAAAAGATCGGAACATGGCCGCCGCTTGCGACCTATCCGCCACGCGCTGAAGACATAGGCGAGGACGCTCGTGTTCTAGTAAAGTTGACATTCCGGAACAAAACAGGGGATGAAGCAATAGTTGAGCGGATTATCCTTAGCAAGGCAGATGGAAACATTGAAATAGGAAAGCAAGATGTGGATCCCCGACTTCTTTCCGCGCCTCAACTAATAGAAAGCGGCATTTTAATGCCCAGCCGCATGAAGTACATAAATTTTGGAGATCGGAGCCAATCATTATATGAAGCCGTGAAAGCTTTAACTGGTCTCGACCAGCTGGGAGCCATTGGGGATGGTGCAGCAGCATTAACACATGGTGCACGAAAGTTTCTGAAATATGCTAAGGATCAAGGACTTGCCCAAATTGGAGCTACTTACGAAAGACAAGTTTCTGTTGCCATAGAGAAATCAAAAACTATCGAAATTGATTTGTCAGACATAGTCAAGATCAATAAGGCTGATATAACGGAAAGCTTAGAAAAGTTGATCGACAAGATGTCAAAATCTGCAGGGGAATTTGCCAAGACACTTGACTCTGTTGTTAGTAATAACATTGATTTATCGCAGCACCAAGGCCGAAAAGTTGTTTCCGATGCGGTTGGAGTAGCAAGGGAAGTAGCAAAGAGAGCCTCCGAAAAGGTAAAGGCTTTTAGTATTCTCAAAGAATTGTTTGATGCTAAACAAACCGGGTATCTTGATGCTTTCCCTGAATTAATAGCCCAAGCTGAACGAGATTTAGAGTCCGCGATCAGTTGGCATATCCGGCAGCAGGATGATCTCAAACTGAGGCTCAAGGCACTTGCCTCTCAGTGGTATTTAGAGCCAGAAACTCCCGAAGACCTTGCTAATTGCCCGTTATGCCAAAGTGCTTTGCAGTCACCAGAGCAGAAACAGCTCCAAAAGGAGTTGAAAGATTTAAAGGATGCTGGTGATAAAGCAGAGAAGCGGCTGAATGATGTTTGCCGAGAGATTCGCGAAAATCTGATAGCACATTTACCGCAAGGACTTCGACATCAGCTTGATGCTCTTGGTCAGATGGAACCAAAGCGAGACATCATGGATGGCGCCACACAACTATTTACAAATACTCCTCCCTTTTCGGACACCCTAACTGGGGTATGTGAGATTATGAAATCTGTCATTCCCGCTAAGGGATTTACTCTTCCAGCTTTTGAGCCATCAAGCCAGCTTCGGGTAGAG
>JALUWF010000132.1 GCA_027019785.1 Mariprofundus sp.
GCATGAACTGGATGAAATGCTGGCGGAGCGCGATAAACTCAATAAAGATGTACAGGCGATTCTGGATGCACAGTCAGATGCATGGGGCATCAAGGTGGCCAATGTGGAAATCAAACATATCGACCTGGATGAGAGCATGATTCGCGCCATCGCCAAACAGGCCGAAGCCGAGCGCGAACGCCGCGCCAAAATCATCCATGCCCAGGGTGAAATGCAGGCGGCGGAAAAACTGGTCGAAGCTGCCTCAATGCTGGCCAAACAACCGCAGGCCATTCAGCTACGCTATCTGCAAACCCTGACCGAGATAGCCGGCGACAAATCCTCGACCATTGTCTTCCCGCTTCCCATGGATCTGATCAAGCCGCTGCTGAAAAAAGATCATGCAGGGGATTCAGAGTAACGCGCTGCACCACTGCGTGCCCCAATGCGTTGTCGATGAGATGCTCATGCGGCTGGGGCGCTGGCTGCGTGCGGTCGGTTACGATGTTCGCATGGCCTGTCCCGGCAGCGCCGATGCGGCATTGATGCGCTGTGCCCGCAACAGTAAACGCCTGCTGATCACGCGTGATCGCAAATTGCTCGAATACCGCAATTATCCGGCCGGAGGCAGCAGCGGGACAAAGACTGCCGGCAGGATATCGCGTATTTCCAGCTCGCCCGTGGCAGTTTTTTTCACGCGCAGCAACTGCTGGCCACAGCCTGCCGGGCCGACCGGAATCACCAGCCGGCCACCCGTCGCCAGTTGTGCCGGCAGCGCTTCGGGGATGTGTTCGGGGGCGGCGATCAGGATCATGGCATCGAACGGCGCCTGCTCACCCCAGCCGTGCCAGCCGTTGCCTGTGCGCAGCTGTACGCGCTCCATCAGGCCGAGCGCCGCCAGTCGCTTTCGGCTGCGTCAGCCAGCGCCGGGATACGTTCGATACTGAATACCTCGGTAGCCAGTTGGACAAGAATGGCAGTCTGATAGCCCGTGCCAGATACAGCATTAAGGCTGGGCCGCTTCTTCGACAGGCAATGCTTTTTCAACGGGTTTGCAATGAATTAGCTCTTGAGAGAAAGCGGAATCCAAAAAGATAATTCAAGACAACTCACTCCACCTTGAGCGGCTTGTCCAACAAACGGTTCAGATCGTGGTTCGCTTCGTTCTCACGATCTAGCCTTATTCGCTATGCCAAATTATGGTCATCGCGTCTGATAAGTTGTTATTTAGGAAATGGAACAATCATACGGACGCGTCCTTGATAGTTTTCATATTCTTTGCCTAATGTGGCGACCAAGTCTTTTTCTTCGTAATGCAGACCAATGAAGATATAAACTGACATAGAAACAGATAACATCAAATGTGTCATCGACATAGTAGGCGTTGACCAAAGACCAATTAACACGCCTAGCTGTAATGGATGGCGCACGATTTTATATAACAAGCGCTCCGTGAAATGCGGTGATGGCTCGGATTTTCTAACCAGATTAAAATAAACTTGTTGCAATCCAAAGAGTTCGAAGTGATTAATCAGGAATGATGCCAGTACGACCATAAACCAGCCAACACAGTAGCCCGCAATTAAAACTACTTGTCCAATTTGATTATCAATCTGCCACAAAGCACCATTGAGCGGCTGCCAATACAAACAAAACAAACCCATTATTATCCCTGTAAGCAGGACATAAGTGCTACGTTCAGCCGCCCGTGGAATTATTTTTGTCCATCGATTTTTAAATGCAGGGCGAGCCATAACAGAATGTTGAAATCCAAATAATATAATTAGGCCTAGATTAATTGATATTGCCGTACTCAGTGACCCGGGGATACCTGATTCAATATGTGTTGGGAGAAAATCCCACCCGCCAACAAACAGAATGAACCAGACAAGCCCCCCAAGACCGACTGCATATGAGAACAACCCATAGATAAAAATAACTAATCGGCCCATAGAAGTTTCCCCTTATTGTAGAGAACAAATTGTTCTTTGCCATAACGTTTGAGCTGTGCGGCGTGAACGAAGCGCAGCGTCACAACCTTCCACTTGTCGAAGGTCAGGTACTTGTTGAGTTCTGTGATGTGTCCGTCAAGCTCCTCTACTCGGCCAATAAAGTTGGCAGGATTAAGAGCACTCCTGATACAAGCATCTAACTCGGGGGTGCCGTTGAGTTTTGATAGCTTTTCGTCAGTGAACATCCAACGTGACGGAAATCCTTGCCCATATGAGTCCCGGAAGCCGAGATGATTGAAGAATGACACAAGCTGTGGGCCGGATCTGTATTCCGTTTCTTCGTTAATAAGAAGCCGGAG
>JALUWF010000133.1 GCA_027019785.1 Mariprofundus sp.
CGCGAATGCACACGAATGAACGCAAATAAGGGCGGGAAATTTACTTCTTCTACCCACCAAAAAATGTAGAGTAACGTACAAGGATATACTTTGACTCTGTCTACGCTACATTGTTCAAATTAAAACGTATCCACTCTCCGCGATAGCGGCTTCGTCAAACATGCTGTTGGCGCGACTGAAGTCGAGCTTCCAAGAATTTTCTCATGATGCGTGGTGTCAAACTGGGTAGTTACAATAATTTTATATATCCATCATGCCGTATCAGTAGCTTGGCTTGTTCCAGCTTTTTTAGTTCCCGATAAAATGTTTCATGGGCCAGGCCGATTTGATAAGCCACATCTTTGAGTGACATCTCCAGATACAGCTCCTGATGCTCATTCATAGCATGGCGAATGAACGCCAGAATACGCTCTTTCGCCGCACGAATATTCTTGATTTCATTGATGGCTCTTAAATCCCGGACCTGGCCGGCAAACAGCTTCAGAAAATCTTTCATCGCAGCCGGATGCTGCTCAAGATGAGCCAGTAGCGTTGATTTCCTGTAAGCCACAATCTCCGATTCCAAATCAGCAACTGCGGAACAGTGATACTGATCAAAAAACAGCGATGCCTCGGCCAGTGTTTCACCCGACAACGCCACATAAATAAGTGCCTGACTACCTTCGATCGTGTTTCTCGTCAGCTTTATTTTTCCGGATGTGACATAGTGAAAACTGACAACCTGATCACCCTGATCAAACAGGTAGTCACCTTTCGCCAGCGTGATGTTTTCTGATTTCAGATGGGAAAGAACATCGTTCAGCCGGGTTCTCAATAATGAACCCCGGTCTGTGCAGACTTTTGATGCAGGCTGGCCGCTGCCGATGGCCGAGCCGCAGTGGCGGCAAACCAGCGATGGATCTGTGTGATTTCCGGCTCAAGATGCCAACCGATGCTATCGGCGAAATCAAGCGCCACAAAGAGCGTGATATCGGCCGCTGAAAACCTGCCGGGAATGATCGTTTCGCTATCACCAAGCAGGCCATCGAGCCATGACAGACCATCATACATCAGCGTTTTAAAAGCATCTGCACATTCCGGTAGTACTACCATTCGGCTTCTATACATTTCAAGTGCCGGACCATAATGGAAGGCTGCATAAAGCGGTTCAGTGATTCTGCGCTCGATGCGCCGCTGCCACATGCGCGCGATGGCCCGTTCTTCGGCGGTCGCGCCAATCAATACAGGTTCTGGATATTGCTCTTCCAGATATTGCAAAATTGCGCCGGACTCCGCCAGCCATGTACCGTTATCCAGTTCAAGCACAGGCACCTGTCCGCCCGGATTGCGGGCGACAAAATTAGCCCGACGATTTTCTCCGCCATCAACATCCATATCCCGGCTGGACAGGCTTACCCCCTTTTCCAGCAGGAACATACGTACGGCACGAGGATTCGGTCTGGCTGCATCATAAAGTAACATTAAGTACTCCTGAAAAAATTAAAGTTACAGATTTTGATGACGATAGATATACTATCACAAGGAAATGAAACACGTTACACTGGCTATGGGGCTTATAAGTCTGGGCCGATATAAAATGAACGGGAGTCTGTCTATCCTGGTTGTGTGAATTCCGCCTTAACGGGATATCTGATACCAGGTTGCTACGCCCACCTTAATGCCGGGTTCAGTTCATTATGAGTCGCCATGCCAGTGAAAACGATACTACGAAGGCCTGCCCCCCCCCCTGATCGGCAGGCCTTTAAGTTTCAACGATATCGCGATCTTCCTGCTGCCAGGCACCGTGCCAGGCACCGAAACCGCCCGCCATTGATTTGACATTCTTAAATCCCATCTCCTGCAATGTTGACGCAGCCAGCAGGCTGCGCGCGCCACTGGCACAATAAGCAATAATGGTCTGATCACGATCTGCCAGCCGGACATCGTGCGGCGGCATCGCCGGGTCTGCTTTTGCCTCCAGCAAGCCGCGCGGCACATTGATTGCACCGGGCAGAAATCCAGCCTGAAATTCGCCCGGTTCACGCACATCCAGCAATAAAGCCGAGCCCTCGGGCAGTGCCGCCACGTGTTCAGTGGATACCTCTGCCACCCTAGACCTTGCTTCTGCAACAAAATCTTTCATTCCTTTGGCTTTCATTCCTTTGGCTTTCATTTCATTCGCCATCATGATCTCCTTATGATTTTCTGTACGGCAAGTTTGCACGATGCATCTTTCACTGCAACCGCAAAACTGTCCCTAGATCAAATAGAGATGGCCAGTTTCAGTTCCTGCGACTGAATTCGGAGCTGAAAAACAGCGCCGTGACGCCCCATACCCAGTTGAAGAAAATTACCAATAGTGGAGTCAACAAACCCAGATCAATGCCGGCCATGCCTTTGCCGGCTTTTAAGGGAAACACGATGAGCAACTGAACCAGTGTCGGCCCGAGACTCAACAAAAATGCGCGCAACCATGGCCTGATCGGGCAAACAGGAAGAAATAGCAAAACGCCCCAAATGCCGCCCCATACAACTCTTGGATAGAGCCAGCCGGGACTCAAATGCGGCGCAATAGCCACGCCAAGTGCTGCGCTGAGTCCAAGACTGCCGAAAAGCCAGACCACCATGCTGTTCAAGAAACCACCGGCTGCTCCGGCACCAAAGTAACGTGCTATTCTGTCTGTCATATATGCCTCACTTCCGTATAGTCAGTCTGTTCCGTTGTATGATGTAAATCTGTTCCGTCTGCTATACCGGAGCATGATTTAAGCGCGCTTGCAAGCAGGGCGCAAGAAAATCAGCAAATTTTTTCGCAACCGGAGATGCATGGGCGGGTAGCAACAGGCTCATCGGACGGTGCAATTGCGGCTGCAGCGCACGCGTGGTCAGTATCTGCTCCCCTGTCGGCAGGCAGAACTGCGACACCACCCCGATTCCCAATCCCTGACGCACCGCCTCCAGCACCGCCGATACCCCGCCAAGGCAGAGGTGAACTTCCGGCCGATGGCCAAGTGCTGCGATAAAGGTCTGCTCCAGCACATCCCGCGTGCCTGAGCCGGATTCGCGCCAGATTAACGGGTATTTGGCCAAATCCTCGAGCCTGATGGCTTCATGCGCAACCAGTGCATGATCGTTCCTCATCACGGCTACAATGCGATCCTGCCCGAGCGCCACAACCCGGCAACATTCGGGCACTGATGCCAGCAGCGGACTCTCCACCAGACCGAGATCATGCTCGGCGATACGGGCAAACACCTGCCGGCTATTGCAGCTTTCGACAAACACCTCGACATGCGGCGCCAGCTTTTGAAACGCCACCAGCGCCGCCGGCAGCAGTGAGCCGGCAATGGTCTGGCTGGCTGCAAGATAGACACGACCGGCATCCAGCCCGTTCAGCGTATCGGCGAAGCTTTCAGCCTCCTGCAAGGATTGCTGCACCGCAAGTGCATAACGGTAAAACGCCTCCCCCGCTCCGGTTAACACCACGCCGCGCCCCTGCCGACGATATAGCGACATCCCGACACACTCCTGCAACCGCTTCAGTTGATTGGAAATCGCCGGCTGGGTCAGGTGGCGCGCTTCTGCCGCCGCACTGACGCTGCCGCTCTGCACCAGCATCACAAAGCTGAGAAGTTGGTCCGGATTCAGTTTCATAGACGCAATATATCACTAATAATAATATTTTATATTATTATTTATCATTATTCATAATGAATACACCACCATAGATTCGCCTCCGGTTATTATGTATCTGTTCAACAAGATGATTGTACCGGCTTCACCCCTGGATTCCCGATGAATTCACTCGGGGATGATGGTCTGACAGAATAGATACGTTTGTTTCATATTTAGACCGTGGAGGTGGCTGTGTTCAGTCGAAATCATCGTGCAGACAGCATCAACGGCATCCTGTTTGTCACCCTGTTTGCTCTGGCCGCCATGCAGATCAGTCAGTGGCCATGGCTACATCAACTCGGCATCAGCCCGCTGATTGTCGGCATTTTACTGGGTATCATGTATGCCAACACACTGCACCACCGGCTGCCGCAGGCATGGTTGCCCGGCATCAGCTTCACGGCCCGTAAAATCCTGCGCCTGGCGGTGATCCTGTACGGCTTCTATATCACCCTGCAGGAGCTGATCACCATCGGCTGGGCAGGCTTTGCAACGGCTGCAATCATGATGACCACCACGCTGCTGCTGGCTTATGTGATCGGCGTGCGTCTGCTCGGCATGGATCGGCAGACAGCCATGTTGACCGGAGCCGGCAGCGCTATCTGCGGTGCGGCGGCTATTATGGCCTTTGAACCGGTTGTCAAAGCCAAAGGGCATCAAACCAGTGCGGCTGTCGCCACGGTGGTGCTGTTCGGAACCGCCGCCATGATAATCTACCCCTTCCTGTTTCAGCTTGGCGTGCTTGATCTCAATGTCCACGGCTGGGGTATCTATATCGGTGCAACCGTGCATGAGGTCGCCCAGGTAGTGGGCGCTGCCAGCGATATCAGTCGGGATGTATGCAACGATGCCGTCATTGTAAAAATGACGCGGGTGATGTTGATTGTACCGGCGCTATTGCTGGTCGGCTGGTGGTGGGCGCGCAGCAGCACGGATCAGCATAGCGGTGAGGAGCGCGCGATTACCATTCCCTGGTTTGCACTGGGATTTCTGGCCACGGTGCTGTTCAACTCCACGCACTGGCTGCCGCAGGCATGGGTGAATATGGTGCAACAGGCTGATCAATTCCTGTTGACCATGGCCATGACCGCGTTGGGCATGGAGACGAATCTGGGAAAACTCAAAGGCGTTGGCATTAAACCCTTCATTCTGGCTACCATACTATTTGCATGGCTATTGTCCGCCGGTTACGGAATCACATATGCCTTGACGACATAAAAATTTATTCATCGTCTGTTTTAAATCTGTTTTAAATTGGCAGGCTGACTCAATCCATCTACAATGCGTTGCCGCTTTGGAGGTTATGCATGTTCAAATATACGAAAATGGAACGACAACTGGCCAGACAACAGGATCAACTCTCTCAGGCTGTGATTGCGCTGGCTCAGGGTGTTGCATTAAAACCAATCCTGCATCATGTCGGTGAACTGTCGATGCAGTTGACCGGTGCCCGCTATGCCATGATCTCCTACATTGAAACAGGTAAAAAACACTATATTCCACTGGGCATGACAGATGATGAACTGGACAGGCTGAACAGTCAGGCACCAGAGGGGATCGGTTTGCTGGGCCTGATGTGGAATCAGCATGAAGTGGTACGTATTGATGATATCGCAGCACACCTGAAATCAGCCGGTTTTCCGCCCGATCATGCCACGATGAAAACATTCCTGGGCGCTCCGATCATGTTCGGCGACGATGTACAAGGGGTGATCTATCTGACCGAAAAGGCGGATGGCAGGCCATTTACATCTATCGATGAAACCATGGTGCGGACACTGGCATCGGCCTGCGCCGTCGCCATCTCCAACGCACGACATATTGAACAGCTACAGGCCAGAAACAGAGAACTGGAACAGCTACTCGCCGAACAGGAAAAAAAACTCTCATCACCTGCCACCGATTCCCGACAAAGCGTTAATTAAAGCCGGTTTGACAGACTCCTGGCGCCATTCAGACCTGTGCTTGCCGACAAATCCAGTCGGCCCCCAGGGTGCCTGTGAGCCGTTGCAGGTAGTCACTGCCTGACACGACATCAATAATCCTGTCGGCTTCGCTGATACGTTCAGCGAGTCGCTGCTGTCGGACAATTTCATCTTCGTCGAGTTCCTGAATCTGTTTTGCCAGATAATCCCGATGCTGTAGCCAGAGCTGTTTATCACGCGCCTGCTTGATCTCAAGGCGTTCCTGATACCAATCGCTTTGCAGCAGGTATGCACGCGTAAACATGCAGCGGAGCGCAGGATCTTCCACACGCATGCCCTCATATTCACCGTCAGCCATGATGTGCAGCAGCGCTTTCAGCGGCGGGCAGGCATCCTCGATGGAACCATCGAGGAAATAATCCTGAGCGACACGTTGCTGGGCCTCGCAAATATTGTTGATGCCGTCGACAAATTCCGCCATGCCCTGCGTTTCCGGTTTGAGCATCTCCTCATCAAACACAGCCATGGGTCGATCAAAGATTTTGCCGAAATGATCGTGCACAAAACGTTCGGTCATACGGTAGCCCAAGCGGCTTGCGAGCACGGTTTTACCCTTATATTCGAAATCGTCGAGCTTTTCCAGAAAGCCATGTTCAATCATGTAGGACGATTTCTGCACATAGGCCGGCAGGCGGCACCATATCTCGGGAATGAGCATACTGATATCGTGATCAATGCGTCTGTTTGCGCCGATATAGCCGGCGGCTGTGGAGTATCCGTCGTAACCGCAGAGTATCATGGAGACCAGCGCATTATTGAGATCTGCCGTAGCCGAGAGCGCGTTGAACGGCCCCTTGGTCAACGCCCCTTCCGAACCGGCCCCCGTGGTTGAGGGCGATTTGCCGGTGAGGCTGCAGATAAAGTCCATAAACAGCTCCGGCAGCTCCTGATAATGGATCGGGTTATAGACTGCGAGCGGCCGAATGCCCGGCTCCGACGGATTGTTGCGACGCCCGGTGAGTACGGCATTGACCGGGAAGTGTACCGGCTGTTCCGCCTCCAGACCGCGCTTCAGGCGGGTGCTGACTTCGGCCAGATAAGGTGCACGCGGATCGGCGAGGTCGGGACGATCCTGCAGGTAGCGCACATTCTTGCTGGGCTCGCCATTGACCAGCCGTGGATGCGCCGATGAGACGAAATAGAGTGATTCGTCCATGCCTGCAGCGCGGTGAATAAACGCCTGCATGGGTGGACCGAACTCCTCGAAGTGCACCACATCCTCGATCATCTCGCGGGCATCATCCCGCTGCATCGGTTCGAAGTTGGAGATAAAACTGTTACCCGTGGAGAGATCGGATTCAGTCTGCAGGTCGGCGCCGCGATTGACCGCTTCATCCGGCCGCTGGAACAGCCGATTTTCGCAGTTGGCCGTGATCTTGATACTCGGGTGATCAAATTCCGGATTGAGCCCGTCCACGTAACTGGCCGGAATCACATTCGAGGCGGTGATATCGTCCTCCATCTGTAATTTATCCGCACCGATAAAATCCTGACGCAGCTTGAACAAACGCCAGCTGCCATCGGTACCGAACCCGACGCGCAGGTAGCTGGCCATCAGTCTGCGACCGTGCAGGCGCAGCTCATGGCCTGAATGGCCATTCACAATATCGACAGAGAACTGCTTGTCCCAGTTCGTTCCCCATGCCGTGCGGTAGAAACGCTTGATCATAAACACCAAAGCCAGAATATTCTGCGGAATCTTCTCCAGCCATTGGTTATATGCTTCGTTATAATCTTCCACCGAGGGTGTCAGCAGCTTGACTACCGAGCCAAGACTGCGCTGTTTGCTGAGCAGCGAGCGGGTGTCCGGCTCCTGCGCTTCGGGATCACGAAAGCGAGTAGAATAATCCTTCTCAAAAATCACCCGAACCTGAGCCATATCCTTTTCAAACGAACTGACGTAGGTCGGCCCGGAAATCACCGCGCCAGCAATTGATTTGGAGATTTCAGATTTCCCTCCTCCGGATACAGTGCTCGGTTTATGACAGAAAGTACCCTCGCCGATGGTGCCGATCAGCCGCCAGCTCGGTGCATTGGGATGACGTTCCATATGTACCCGAAATCCACTCGGATAAATAAACGTATGTTTAGCCAGCAGTTTGATCTTGCCCGGAGTTGTTCCGGCCTGCCAACTGACACACAGATCGTGAATATTGACCTGAGTGTCTTCAGGCACATAAATAATTTCGGGGAAATGCTTGTCGACGGCATAGCCTTCGGGTTTGAGTTCAATATGATCGGCGAGCCTTCTGCACAGATCAGAAAAGGTTCGTCCCTCAACCATATAGCTGGAATGCGGCAAATAGATTTCACCGAGATTGTAGCGTGGAAAGGCAAGTGCACCGCCCGCATGTTCCTCTTCAGCACCGCCGAACAGGTTGGCTGAATAGCTGATATGCGATTTGATCTCTTTCTTGCTGTATCCGAAATAGTTATCAGCGATAATGGTGACAATTACACCCCGCATATCACGACAGACCAGTTTAAAGGCATGGCCATCGTTATACAGTTCATCTTCATCCTGCCAGCACATACCATCACGGCGCTGACGCTCTGTGGCCTTGTCCACATGCGGCAAGCCAAGTGCTTTTTTACGCATACCCACCAGGTGTGGGGCGAGCACAATGCAACCGGTTTGACCGGTCCAGTGATCGATATCCAACGCTGCATCATTTTCCGGCAGATAGGGATCACCGGCATTGCCAAAAATAGATTCCACAAAATCAAGATTGGCAACCAGACCACCGGGCGCGAACATACGCACTTCCATGCTTTTGTCTGGCTGCACGCCTGCAATCCCGGGACGTACGGTTGGTCTGAGCAGTAGCGAGATCCATAGCGCAGCCTTGTCCTCTTCTTCACTGGTTGCAGGCAATTCCAGCAGCCAGCGAGGCGGGTTGAACGCCTCTTTCATCAGTGTTCCGAACACAGCAACAGGTACTTCCTTTTTATCCGACGGCACAGGCAAGCCGCCGGCGGCGATGTGAAAGACACCCTTGGTGGTACGGCGATCATTTTTTGGATTGTGCAGCACGCCCTGAAGCAGACGATAAGAGTCGATGATGTCGGAATGGAAGTGGTTGCCGTTGAACGGCAGCGACATTTCGCGAGCCATGCCTGGCTTGTCTGCAATCAGACCTGTGCCGGGAATTTCGATCGTCTGATCGACGCCGTTTTCGCTCAGATAAGCGTTGAGGTAATCCTGAACACGCTGGTCGGCAGGGCAACGGTAATCCGACAGCAGACGGCGCAGGCGTGCATAACGTTTAAGTACACTGTCGGCGGTAGCCAGATAGGCAAAATCCTCCTCTCTGAGTTTGCAGGTCGGCTGGCCGAGGGCAGCCAGTTTCAGGTTGATCAATTGGTGCCAGATATGCGGCGCTGGATCGCTGCTACTCCGTTGATCTGTTGTCTCAGTTTCAGCCATAGCACCCATCCTCATTCATGATGAATTCGCAAACCTAATTCTACTTTGTCACATTCCAAGCATTTTCGTCTCACAACGTAAGTGCCGGTTTTTTTATTGGCATCCTCAATATGCGATAAAGTAGAACTAACTGACTCTGGAGAAGCGCCCGAATATGAGCGACAGCAATACAATACTGCACACAATGATTGCCCCGGTCGGCAGATCGAACAGAGCCGACACAACAAGCCCGACAGCATAACCGGCGCTACCCAGCCCATAACCGGCCAGCAGCCGGAAACGCCGCACCCGCATCACGGCCAGAGCCGGCACAATCAAACTGGCAAAAACCAGATAAACGCCGATCAGTTGCACCGACGCCGTCACTATCACTGCAAATAACAGGTAAAATACCATGCCATTGATATGCTCCCGGAATACGGCCCAAACCGCCAGCACAGCGGCATAAATCACCGCTGTCGGGATGAGATCATGCGGATTGACCCAGAGTATCTGGCCAACCAGCAGATCCTTCAGATATTCTCCACCATGCGGATTTTTACTCAATAGAATAATGCTGATACTGGCAGCCAGCACAAACAGAATACCAATTAATGCTTCCAGTGAATCGGCATAACGCTTTTCCAGCCAGGCCAGCAGTAGCGCCCCGGCCATCGCTGTCGCTGTCGCAACAAGCTGCACACTGGCGCCATGCATCGGTAAACCCAGCATATCCGCAGCAATGATGCCGACCCCTGCCACCTGCGCGATGGCCAGATCAATAAAGACAATACCGCGTTCCAGCACCTTGATTCCCATCGGCACATGCGTGGTCAGCACCAGCATGCCAGCCAGCAAGGCGGGCCCGAGGATGCCCGCGTCGAGCCCATTCCAGTGCACGATTATTGGCCCTGTTTCGCCATCAGCAGTCGATGGATGGTATCATCATACAGCCCGAACAGATCGGTAGCTGCATCTGTGCCACCCACGGTAAACGGCAGTTTGACCGCCTTGATATTCGCCCGCCTGGCCAGCCATTCTGCAGCCCGCGGATCCTGATAGGCGGCATAGATAATCATGGCGGCCGGCTGTTGTTTCAATTTGGCCAGCAGGGATGAAAGGTGCGATGTAGTTGGCGGCACGCCGGGTACAGGTTCCAGCGCGTCCGCTTCAACCAGCCCCAGCCAGCGCATCATGTAGGCCCAGCCTTTGTGATACACCAGCATGCGCATGCCGCGCAGTGGCGCCGCCTGCTGTTGCCACGCCTGCATCGCCTGCTTCCAGCGACTCATAAAATCGTTATAGCGCTTCTGATACGCATCGGCATGATCGGAGTCAATCTGCTGCAAGCGATGCAATAGCACGCCAGCCACAATGGCGATATTGTGAGGGTCGGTCTGGATATGTGGATTGCCGCCCGGGTGGATATCTCCCTGCGCCCGGTCAATACGGGTCGGCACATCCAGTTTCTGCACATAATCCGCCGCTGCCAGGTTGCCCGCCTGCCCCGGCTGCACAGCCGGGTTGGCGCTTTGCCGCAGTAACACAGGCAACCAGCCGATTTCCAGTTGCGCGCCGGTTGCAATCACCAGATTAGCGCGCCGCATTCGCGCAATCAGACTGGGGCGCGCCTGAATATGGTGTGGATCCTGCAGGGCATGCGTGGCGGTATAGATGGATACATCATCACCGCCGATTTCAGTGGCCAGCGCCGCCCATTCCGGTTCGCAGGCAAAAATACGGACACTCGCCTCGGCAAGCGAAGCAAATCCCGTCATCACCACGCTGGTCAATAATATTAGCATCAATTTCTGCATATACCGTTTCATATCAAATCTCCTTCTGTTTTTTTAGCAACAATTTCATCAAAACTGATGCGCACCGTGAGCGCCGATCAACATGATATATTGCAGCCCCAACTGGTAATCGATTTTGGGCTGTGTCGCATCACGCGACAGTTGCAAGCGAATGCGTGAAAACTCGCTATTACTGAATCCGAGTACCGCACTATCCCGACGCGGGCGATGGCCTCGCGTATCCAGCACACCAGCGGCGATGACAGCCGCCCCGCTGTTGTTGGCGAACAGCTCGGCATGGCGCAAGCCGATACGCCAGCGCGGCATAAATTGATAAACACCTTCGGTGTACCAACCGAACTGACGCCCCAGATATGCGGCTCCCGGTGTTGCGGCTGCGCCAAACAGACCGCGTTCATGACGGTAGAAAAATTCACTCTGAAAACGGAAATTCTGATTGACCGGATTGCCATTGGGGGCCCATTTCCAGACCAGATTAGCCAACCATAAACGGCTATTGCCGGTAAAATTGCCGATCACATTGCCGGCCGCATCAAATGCACTTCGCGCTGTCGAACGCGCTTGCAGATAAGAGATACCCGCCTTCCAGCTCTGGCTGTAGCCGATGTCACCACCTACATTCATGAATGCATCCCATGTACCCTGTCCTCGAAATGCGCCGCCACCGCCGGGAAAGGCGTGACCGCTATAGAGTTCACCACCGAATTCCAGAAAGGTATCGGTCGGTGCTAACCAGCGCAGTTGTACGCCATCATCACCAAACTGTGTATTCAAGAATGCCCTGTTTGGCAAAGGCCGGTCGATAAAATCATCATGGTGGGAGTGGAACTGATTCAAATAACCGATACCGGAGAAAAAACGCCCAGCCTTCAATGTAAGTCCGAAAGGCGCTGTTAGAGTCTGCACATAGGCTTCTTCCACATTGGCTCCGCCCGCAGGTGAGAGTGACACGGTTAAACTGCCATAAAACAGGTTATCAACATTGGAGGCCAGATCGAGTTCAGATTCGTTCAGATGCAAACCGCGTTTACCCAATCCTGCTGCATCGCTGAGGGGGAAGCCCGGAATTGAAAATCCGGATGGTGATTGGCTGAATGCCTGATAACCGCCATTGAGCACCGCACTGATTTCAGGATTGAATGCATTGGCGGATTCGTTGGCGCCCGATACCGATGGCAGAGCCGGTTGCACCGCACTGGCTGCATATTGCGGCATGATTGATCCTGGCGGTGTTGCCGGCTGCGGGGATACAGGATGGCTCTGTTGCTCAGGTAACGCAGCAGATGTAACAGACTGGCCGGATGCTGACTTCTGCGCTGCGGTCACCGTGCTATAATGGTCAACCTGCTGCTCCAGATGATCCATGCGTTGCTGCATCTGCTCCAGCAGCATACGAGTCTGCTTTAATTGTTGTTTTAAACTGTTGATTTCAGCGTTGTTACTGGCCTCTGATGCATGGGCTAAAGGCATTTGCAGCCCTGCCAGCAGCAGGCATGCGACTGCTGTGAAAGATCGTATCACGTTTTTCTCCTGTTAAATAGATGACCGCTGACCCATATAATATCGGTCATGGATCAAGCGAAACTGAATATGGATGAATGGTTCAATCGGGCCATCCGGCGCACTCGAGTTCTGTTGCAAGCCGCCTTGTTGCAAGCGATATTACCATATTGGATAATCATTGAGCGCCCACCGGAAGCTCATTCAGACAATGGCAGGAGGGCCTCGAATATCAGTTTTATAATAACAGGTTATAGCATCTAAAGAATGTAAAACCTCATCTTGCTCTGCCACCCTGTCCTCTATTACAGGAATAGCGCTGACTACAATCGCCGCGCCGTGTGCAGTAACTTCTTCCAGGCTGCACAACTGACAGACATGGAACAGATGAATGCCGTCTTCATGATGGTGAACACTGGATGCCGAAACCAGACAGATCAGCAATCCCAGCCATGCAAGCATGGCCAAGCCTTTACGCTGATAGC
>JALUWF010000134.1 GCA_027019785.1 Mariprofundus sp.
TATATATATAATGTCTCATTTTTTTCATCGTCAAAAAGTTCTTTTCTCGGATAAATATGGTCTTGAAGAACATATTCGCAGTCAAATCAATTCACTACATTACACGTGCTGTTTCGATCATTTCCAGCAGGCGAACCTGGATTCTTTTGATATTTTGATTCCTACAGCGATAAGCGATAGCACCTTTTTGCATACCCGTCACCCGGAACTGCATGGCAAAAAATGTTTTATCCCACCGCTGGCAACCATGAACATATGCAACGACAAATTGCAGTTCAACAACGTCATGGTGGAACATGGTTACGGTCACATGATTCCAGCCATGGGCAATGAACTTTCGTTTCCATATATACTGAAAAAACGGATAGATGAACATGGAATCCGGTCAAGAATTATTGAAACCACGAAAGATGAACAGTTCTTCCGAAAGTTTATTTTATCGGATGAATATTTCACACAGACATACGTGGCCGGACAAGATGAGTTCACTACACATATGTTGATGGTCGATGGACAAGTGGTCTTTCATAAAACGCTGGCGTTCAAATTCAAGCAACCTCTCTTTATCAGGGGCGTTGGCTACAGGCCGTCCAAAAAACCGGAGCCCTGCGCGTGCCCGGCTATTGAGCTGTTTACAGAAATCCTCAAGGCGCTGAACTATGAGGGGCTGTGCTGTTTTGATTATAAACTTGTTGATGAAAACATCTGGATATTTGAACTCAACCCCAGATATAGCAGGTCATTGACGTTTGCTTTACCGACAATGATGAAAGTATATTCGAGTATGCTGGAGTAAAGGCCTGATGTGATTAGCCCTTGCCTTATAAAGCATTCTTCCTAGAATCCGCAAACTTTTTTTGAGTCACGGGCTATGAAGCATAGAGGAGGTCTGGCATGAGCAGTGAAAAACGTCGTCTGATCGCAGGAAACTGGAAAATGAACGGATCCATTCAGGATGCCAATGATTTTATGGACGCCTTTGGCGGCAATCCGGCACCGGATCATGTCGAGGTGGCGCTGATGCCTCCGTTCACGTTATTGCACCCGATGTCCGATCGTTTGGCATCCATAGGCGTGGCACTCGGCGCCCAGAATGTCTATTATGAGGATAAGGGCGCTTTTACCGGCTCTATCTGTCCGATGATGCTGCGCGATGCAGGATGCCATTATGTGATTCTCGGTCATTCCGAACGTCGCAGCATTATCGGCGAAAGCAATGCCCAGATTCGCAACAAGATGAATGCATCATGGTTACACGGTCTGGAACCTATCCTGTGTATTGGCGAAACACTGGAACAGCGTGAAAAAGGCATCACCAATGCCGTACTGGCTGAGCAACTGGCAATTCTCAAAGGTGCGCCCAGGGATGCTGCGCTGACGGTGGCCTATGAACCTGTATGGGCGATTGGCACAGGCGTCACAGCCTCCGTAGACCAGGTAACCGAAACCCATGCATTTATCCATGAAGAGTTGAACCGCCTTGGTCACGATTGTCGCGTTCTGTATGGCGGCAGCGTCAATCCGGGCAACGCCGAGGATTTGATGGCCTGTCCCGGCGTGGAAGGCGCGCTGGTAGGCGGCGCCAGCCTGAAGGCGGATTCGTTCATGGAAATTGTTAAAGCTGCTGTAAAAGCGGCAAGCTGAGGAGATAAACAGGTATGACAACTGTATTGATAACTATACATGTACTGGTGGCTCTGCTGCTGATTGGCGTGGTACTCATCCAACGTGGCCAGGGCGCGGATATGGGCGTTTCATTTGGCGGCGGCGGCGCGCAAACGCTGTTTGGCAGCCGAGGTTCCGGCTCATTTCTGGGCAAGCTGACGGGCGGACTGGCAGCCACATTTATGCTCACCAGCCTGACGCTGGCATTCTTTTCCCAACAGCATACCGGCTCCGTAGTAGAGCGCTCCATTGCTGATCAGGCGCCACTGACACAACCAGCAAACAGCAATCCAACCAAGGGTGATGCGTTTGATCCATCCAAGCTAAAGAGCAACGCCCCCGCCGACAAACTGCCGAGCGCAGAGTAAGTTTTTCAGGCCATCCATTTGGATGATCTGCTATGCCGGAGTGGTGAAATTGGTAGACACGCTACCTTGAGGGGGTAGTGGGGAAACCCGTGCTGGTTCGAGTCCAGTCTCCGGTACCAACAAGAAAAAGGGAATGACTTCATGTCATTCCCTTTTTCGCGTTAGGCCTTCATGGAAACAAACAATGACTTCATGTCATTCCCTTTTTCGCGTTAGGCCTTCATG
>JALUWF010000135.1 GCA_027019785.1 Mariprofundus sp.
TCCTTTTTTGTAGTATTGTAGTGTATTACGAATAATACACATTACAAAATTACAAAGCAAGCAAAAAAAAGGCGGCATGTAGCCGACTTGGTTGGTCAATATGGCGCGGTGCGCTTGTGGAGCGTCTTTCAGACGCGATTTTTCCCGATACGCTGCCATGCGGCAGCCTCTTAGACGGCGTGGCCCGCCGAGCCTTTCGGCTCTCCTGGCATACAGGCGGCTGGAAGCCGCGATCCTTCCCGATACGCTGCCTGCGGCAGCCTTTCGCATAGCGCTGCGCGCTCTCCACTGCCTGAAGGCAGTGGATTCACTGCGTTCTTTTTTTAAAAGAGACGGGGCGATGATTTGCGTAAAACGACTCTGAATCTGAAGCACGAATTTGCGGCCGTGGCGGCTTCCCTGTCTTTTCCAGCAGCTTCCATAATTCGCAGAGCGCAAGCCAGTGATTGTATTGCGTTTTTTCTTTAAAATTTTGAATTGATTTGAAGTAGAGGACGACGTGTTTTCGACCCATCGAACCCTTTTTTTTGCACCCTAATTTTTCAACGAATTTTGCAAATTTGATCATTCTTTTTCGTTGCATTTTTCGATTCTTTTTGCCGCCCAATCGCGCATATTGGTGTGACAAATACTCAACTTCTTGCAGTAAATTCATGCTTTTCACGAGCGACCACCGATGTATGAAGCAACAACTTCGATGCGCCCGTGCCCAAGCTCTTCAGCGATTTGCTGGCGTGCTTCTCGGTCTGCGTTTCTGTCTTGTATTTTGCCGCCGTTGCACGGTGCGCGATGACCCGTCAGCGACGCGTATCGCCCTGCCGAATAGGTTGCCCTTAAATCATGCAATCCGCGCGCTGTGGACGATTCTGAGACCGCTTCGCGCGCTTCTCTCAAACCGCCCTCCCGCCAGCTTTTCCAGTTTTGATCTTGGGGCATTACTGCCCGCGCGCCGCCCTGCGCTTGCGCGGCAGCTTTCAGGCTTTGTATTTGCTGCTGATTAGTGATCGGCACTTCACGAATTCTGCCGCCCTTCGTGCCGTCAGACACGAGTATGGCGGCGCGCTCAAGGGCTTGGGAATACGCTTCTTTTGCGTTCAGCAGACTCGCTTCTTTACTTCGCAACCCGAGGTCTTGGGCAAGATTCACTACAGCAGCTTGTCGTTCATTCAGACTGAGTTTTGCTGGGTCTACTTTCGACGGTGTAACTTCAGAACGGACATTGCAGCGTGCTGGAATGTTGCAATCTTTGGTTGGGCTGACACTTTTCCATTCGCCTCGCGTCGCCGCGCTCATGACAGAGTTGACGCTCGAAATAAGATTTTGAGCGTAACTTGCTTTCATCTCATCAGCATCTACCTTATCAGCCAATTCTTTTCCATATTTTTCAACGAGTTGCGCGTCAACTCTTTCCATCCGCGCTACCCCGTTTTCTTTCGCAAAATCTTTAAATTGCCCGAATCTTTCAGAATGAGACGAAATAGTTGAAAAACTTGAATTTGTAGACTCAAGAGCAATCCGTCCAGCATCTTGCATATCGCGAGATCCCCACCCAAAATTTTTACTCAAAGTCAACCCCCTTTGGATGCCCTCATCATTGATTTTTAAAGAAAAAATCAATGATGAAAGCACCCGAAAAAATGGAATACTTTCACCCCTAAACATCGAACATTTTTGCAAAAAAGTCGGCTCAGGAGACGCTATAAAGCGTGATTTTCGATATTTAAGATGAACCCCAGCCGACCTGCAAAAATGTTAAGTTTTGATGCAAATTTCAAAGCAATTTGCGAACTCGGTTCATGATTTTTTTTTGGCGTTAAGGGGGTTTTCTCCCCCTTTTTTCTCCTTTTTTTTTGGTGTCATCTAGAGGTGCTGGCTAAGCTCGGATTTTGTACGCGCAGCGTACAAAATCGCCCTTCATTTCGATGTTATTCATGTTATTCATGGTATTTCATGCAGCTGTGTTAGCATGTAATGCATTGATATTGTTGCCATTTTGTGGCATGTATTCCATCCGTCTCTGTGCTGGCGCACAGAGACGGATTCGCGTGCTTCTTTTCTGTTGCTGCGTTGAAAAAAAGAGCTGTTGATCAAATTTCTGTCGCGAAAAAAAATCTTTGATTTTTTTTCGTTCGGAAATTTTTTTGTGCTGTAATTTTTGAGACTGAAAAATTGGAAAAATCGGACGCTAATGAACCGACCCCATTACAAAATTTAGACATAGAAAAACACAGCAGTTTTCACAACTT
>JALUWF010000136.1 GCA_027019785.1 Mariprofundus sp.
CTCAGGCTTAGCGCTACGCCCTGAGCTCCGGCGCTTCTTATGTGCGACCGAATCCCATGGGCTCTTGCCGGCCACAACAGCTTTGCCGGCACGCTTACGCACACCCCCTTTCCGATGCTCCGTAGTCGTTTTTTCCTGTCGCCCCTGCGGACTGTTTTTCTTTCTTGACACCATGTGCCCCCAACATAAGATTGCGCGCCTCCCGAGAGGCCCTGCGCGGAACTCTAGGGAGATTCTGATCAATTGCATCCTGCAGCTGATCAGCCCATAAGCCGAGGTGGCGGAATTGGTAGACGCGCTAGCTTCAGGTGCTAGTTTCCCTCCGGAAGTGCTGGTTCGACTCCAGTCCTCGGTACCAACAAGAAACGGGAAGTGACTTAATGTCACTTCCCGTTTTGCGTTAGGCTATGGCGCAAACAAAGGGTGATCCGACTTTCCGCACCCCCTTATTCATGAATTTCTGATTTAATTATCAGGTTCATTTTTTCATTAATTATTGTTGTAACATGCTGATATTTATGTTATTTTCTACCCATGGGAGAGGATTATCAAATAACATCGCCATCAGCTTATGAGAGCAAGGAGCTTAATCATTTGGGGCTCGTTGCCGCCATGTTTGATGAATTGGAGATTGGTGACACGATCGATCGCGTGGTTGTGCAAGACCTGGAGCAGCGCAAGGTCTCGATCGGTCAGTCGGTGAAAGCGATGGTGGTCAATGGGTTGGGTTTTGCCAATCAGCGGCTGTATCTGATCCCGAATTTCTTTGATGGCAAGCCGGTTGAGCAGTTGATTGGCCCCGGCATCATCGCAGCTGATCTGAATGATGATACGCTGGGTCGCGCCCTGGATGCTATTTACAAGGCTGGCCCAACTGAATTGTACAGAGCCGTTGCTATGCCTGCGATGCGTCGCCTTGAACTGTCGGGGTTTCTTGGCCATATGGACTCCACCACATTCCATACAGATGGTCAGTATGATCATGCCCCGGAGGAAGGGGTGATTCGCATTACCCGTGGCTATAGCCGGGACCACCGCCCGGAATTGAATCAGTTTGGCCTGCAACTGATTGTCGAAAGCGCGGCTGGCATTCCAATGATGATGGCTGCGCTCAGCGGCAATGATAACGACAAGACGGTGTTTCGTGATGCTGTTGGTTCGCATGTCCGGCAGTTGCAGGAGGATCATGAGACTGCCTTTCTGGCAGCTGACAGTGCATTGTATACAGCGAAAACGATCAAAAAACTGCGCGGCATCGATTGGGTGACCAGAGTGCCGGAAACGATAGAGCTGGCGCGAACCATGATCGCCGAGATGGCACCTGAGTTGGCGAAAGAAAGTGATGGAATCCATCCTACCTTCAGCACTGTCTGCACATCATATGCTGACGTGAAGCAGCAATGGGTTGTGGTGCATTCGCCACAGGCGCGCGGACGCGCCATACATTCGGTTGCCATGTGGTGTCAGCGGCGCAGCGATGCCGATCAGCAGGCATTTTCCCAGCTGTGTAAGCGCGAGTTTGCCTGTGAGGAAGATGCGATGCGAGCTGTGCGGTTGCTGGAGAAACAGATGAAGATTAGCACGTTGCATGATGTCTGCGTGGAAGCGCTGCCGCGTTACCGACAACGTGGTCGTCCTGCAGGTGATGCAACGGCTGACTATTTTGTTTACCAGGTGCATGCGAGCCTGGCTTCAGAGCATGGACAATATGTTCAGCGATTACAGCGCAAGAGCTGCTTTATCCTTGCAACGAACCGCACAGTAACGATTGATGCCGGGAAGTTGCTCGAAACCTATAAAGGGCAACAGAAAGTCGAGCGCGGTTTTCGCTTTCTGAAAGATCCGATGTTCCTGACATCCTCGGTGTTCCTGAAATCACCAAAACGCATTATGGCATTGGCCATGGTGATGACGGTATGCCTGCTGGTCTATGCCGCCCTGGAACACCGTATCCGAAAAAGACTCGCAGAAGAGAAGCAGCAGTTCCCGACCCAAACCGGAAAAATGACGAATCGACCAACTGTCCGGTGGGTATTCCAGTGTTTCCAGAATATTGCTGTGCTCTACATCGACAGCAACAAGGCGGCCGTGCTGAACCTCAACAGCACGCAAGAAAACCTGTTGAAACTGTTGGGCCATAGCTTCGAGCAGATTTATTCCTGATTCCAATATTTGGGGGTGCGGAATGTCGGCTCTATCAAAAACGTAGGTGGCACCATCCAGCAATGGCATCTTC
>JALUWF010000137.1 GCA_027019785.1 Mariprofundus sp.
GGAGTCCATAAGGTAAGCGAGATGAATGGCATAGGTCGGCGCATGCCCTGGTCTATGGCAGCTTTCACTATCGGTGCTTTCGGTATGATTGGTGCGCCACCAGTCGCAGGTTTTATAAGTAAATGGTATCTGGGGTTGGGAGCTCTGGAAGCAGGGCAGAACTGGGTGTTGTTGGTGCTTGCTGGTAGTAGCCTGCTCAATGCAGCTTACTTCCTGCCAATATTGTATGCAGCCTGGTTTCGGAAGCCGTCTGAAGCGTGGCCGCATGAGCAAGATTTCGGTCGCAAGGAGACCGCCTGGGCGCTGTTAATACCACCCTTGGTTACAGCGTTTCTCGCGTTGGCTGCGGGGCTTCTGGCTACACTTCCGTTCAGCCCTTTGGAGTGGACGAAGTTTATTGCCGAGCAAGAGTTCTACCAGCCATGAACGCAGCCCTTTCTGATACCGCCCTGTGGCTCACCATTCTCTGGCCTCTGCTGCTAGCTATCCCGGCACTGCACAAACGTCTGCCCTTCCCATGCCACTTGGCTATTCTTCCTGCTTTACTGCTGGTTGTGTTATTCACAGATGCTACAGTGACAATGCCCTGGCTCCTGCTCGGGTCAGGATTGGTCATAGACGCGGGTGTCCGGTGGATTCTTGCCATGAGCGTATCAGTTTGGCTCATAGCCGCAACTGTAATGAAGGGGGAGAAACACGCTCCAGTCTCTGATCATATGACCACACTTTTTTTGCTGACCCTTGCAGGAAATATGGGCACGCTGCTGGCCTCCGATCTGATTAGTTTCTTCAGCTTTTCGGTACTCATGGGCTACGGTTTTTACGGTTTGTTGATCTATGGCGGCGATCAGCAGGTGCACCGTGCAGGACGGATCTATCTCATCTGCTTGGTCTTAGCCGACCTGGCCCTATTTGAGGCGCTACTGCTGGCGGCGTCGACAACAGGGGATTTGCGATTTGAGGTGGTGCAGCAGGTTATGGGGGAAGCATCTTTCGTACAGCTTTACCTTGCCATGGTGCTTACGGGTTTCACCCTTAAAGCTGGCATCTGGCCGTTTAGTTTGTGGTTGACGAGCGCATTCAACGCGGCTTCGCTGTCAAGAAGTCTGCTGCTTGGCGCAGTTCCAGTGGCCATGGCGCTTTTGGGGGCGGCACGCTGGCTGCCGGTCGGAGAATATTCATTTAGCACCTTGGGAATGATCATTCAAATGATGGGGGGTCTGGCCGTACTGTATACTGCATTCAGGTTCTTCACTTACCCCTACATGAAGTTGTTCCCTGCCTATGGAGCTATTGTTGATTCAGGCATATTCGTCACGATGCTGGGTGTGGGTCTGAGTTATCCGGCCACCTGGCACGAGTATGAGTACCTGATTCATCCGTATATAGCGGCACTCGGCATCTTTCTTGCGTTACTGAGCGTGATTATCAGTCGCTTACAGAGTGCTCCCCACCCCCCTGATAGGTTTTTCCTGAGGGGGAAGGTCTTGAGCCTGTTGGCTTTTCGAAAAGTTAATATGCTAGGGCAATGGGCTAAGGCACGAGAGCTTGGAGCCAACTCTATGTGGGGAATTGCATTGCAGGCGGGAGCCCAATGCCTAGAGAGACTAGATGGTCTTATGGATGGGTGGAGTTCCAGAATTATCATGCTGGTGTTATTGGGTCTGTTGTTGGCTTGGATGGCGATGTAAGTGTAAGCGCCAGAAGGCTGACTGCAGAAAAGAGCGGGCATTCAAGCTCTAGGGGCATTCTGAATTTCTTATCGGCTTTTAATCGACTTCAAACCTTCCAGGAAGCTAATGAGGTGACTCAGCCAATAAAAGTAAAAAAAAGTGTAACAGATGGTGCTGAAAAACACCTGTTGCATAAGTATAACCGGCCATATTATTTTGGAATAGATGATCTTTGCGATGCAGCAACTGAAAATGCTGAGCAGTTCCTTCATTTAAGCAGTGTTTTGGTCGATATGATGCAAACAAGGTTGATCAGGCAGCATGATGCTTCTTTACCTGCTGAGAACCAACATAAGCTATTAAGAACCAGATCCCAAGAACTAACCCGGATTATTCATGAATACTACCGCGCCCTCGCTTGTTCATTTGCCTGCAACAAATCCCTCGTCGGTCGTCCGTATGCACAGCTACGCACTCCTTCCTCGGGATCTGTTGCAACCAAATGTCCGGCGCGATCATCACGGCGATTCATGAATAGTCCGGGCTAATTAATTA
>JALUWF010000138.1 GCA_027019785.1 Mariprofundus sp.
TTTCCTAGACACTTTCCAGGCTCAGTAAATGTTGCCTTTCAAACTCTACCGGTGACAGCTGGTTGTTGAAACCGTGTCGGCGTTTTGGGTTGTAAAACATCTCGATGTAGTCGAACACGTCAGCGCGAGCATCCTGCCTAGTGCTGTAGATCTTTCGCCTAATCCGTTCCCGCTTCAGCAGTTGGAAAAAGCTTTCCGCTACCGCGTTGTCATGGCAGTTACCACGCCGACTCATGCTACCAAGCAAGTTATTGGCTTTCAGGAAGCTCTGCCAGTCACCACTGCTGAATTGGCTACCTTGGACGCCCTTCTAAGTGTCAAGTGGATACTGTGCTTTGGTTGATGACGCTATTTCGCCTCTGGATGATGCCGTAGACCTCCCGTGCGATGTAACGCTTTAGGCACCGGATTGCTTCCAGCTTTGAATGTCCCTCTGAGAGACGTCGACTGACATAAGCCTGGGTTCGAGCGTCCGTCCGAAGCCGTCCAATAGCGATGATATGGAGCGCACTGTTTGCGGCGCGATCACCACCTCGATTCAGCCGATGTCGGGTGACCTTGCCTGAAGAGGCCTGGACCGGGCTAACCCCACATAAAGCAGCGAAGCTAGACTCTGAGCGGAAACGATCACTGTTGTCGCCTGCTGTCAGTAGAAGCTGAGCAGCGGACTCGTAACCAATGGCATTTCGGGCAACCAGCTCTGGGGCAAGATCATCAACCAAGGCTGCAATCATCACATCCAAATCCGCTATCTCGTCATGCAGTTCGAGATAACGCCGCCCCAGCGACTTCAGAGCAATCCGGTAGGCGGACGTGACCTGACGATAGCTTGATAGATCTGGACGCCATGCTGCCAGCGTTCTAATCAATTGCATGCGGGTCAACGTGCGTAATGACTCACGCAGATCATCAGGCGCACTAACGATAGTGTTCTGGATCAGCTGTAAGGTAACGCGCCTAGCTTGTATGGCCGTCTTACGACACACTTTGAGCACGCGTAACGATTCGACCATGCCGTCTCGTTTTTTTGGGGTAACTGTACGAACGCCTGCGAAAGCCGCATGTGCCGCATTTCCGGCATCAAGGGTGTCATCTTTGCCCCGCTTGCGCCTATCACTTTTATCAGGCGCAGTAACTTCAAGAACGGTGATCCCAGCCTGTTCCAAGTAGCGCAATAGGCCTGCACCGTACGTACCTGTGCACTCGATGCCCACTCGAACCACTTCACCAAACGAGCGCATCCACGTCAGCATTTGTTTGTAACCCTGACGAGTAGTCGCAAAGCTCTCACTGGCCAGGATACGATCCTGCTCGTCTACGACTGCGGCGACGTGCAGGTCTTTATGGGTATCTACACCGCCTACGACCTGTCTCGAAACACTGCTGATTTTGGCGTTGGGCATGACTGGTCACTCCGGTTCACCGATTACGAACAGAGCCGCTTCAACCGGACACCTGGACAAGACAGTAAAGTGACGTGACGTCAGGCCCTTCTTGGGTCACATGTGTCGGCAAGGCGGTCACCTTGACGTGCAGTGTTCCCGGATGGTCGACAGGTCCAGGGAAAGACACAAGGGTCGATCGGAGTGTGGGTCAGGCCATCCGAGACGCTCCACGACCAGATCATCCATCATCGGTCTATCGCTGTGTGAGTCAGACCACATGGAAACACTGGCCAGTACATTCTTACTGTCGGAGTGAATCATCACCTCCTGCTTTGGCTTGCGGCGCCAAACGGCCATCAGTAAGGCATCAATAGCCAGGTCGCTGGTCATCTGCGGCTTCATTGACCAACCGATTACCTGCCGCGAGAACAGATCGAGCACCACCGCCAAATACAACCAGCCCTCATAAGTGCGGATGTAGGTGATATCCGTGACCCAGACCTTGTTGGGTTCGGTGACATTGAACCGACGCTCCAGATGATTCGGTGAGGCCGCTGGAGGCTTACCGCCATAGCGGCCCGGTCGACGACGACACCCTGTCTGTGAGCGCAGCCCTTCCAGACGCATCAGTCGAGCAACACGATGCTTGCCGCATGCTTCTCCAAGCTCACGCAGGTCGTCGTGGATTTTGCGGTAGCCGTAGACGCCACCGCTCTCTAGCCACGAGTGCTTGATCAGGCCAAGCAGACGTTGGTCATCCTTGGCTCGTGCCGACTTCGGTTCAGCCAGCCAGGCGTAGTAACCGCTGGCATGTACTTTCAGGGTCAGGCAAAG
>JALUWF010000139.1 GCA_027019785.1 Mariprofundus sp.
GTCATTCGTGGCCAGGCTTGCTTTACCAGAAGTTTGCATGCGCTCCTCTTATTTGCCTTTCCTCTGCGTTTTTGGATTCAAGCCTATCGCGTGCCGGGAGGGCCGGCACTTGCTTCTGCGGTGAAAAAAGGTTTTGATTGTGTTTTTTATCTGTGCGCAGTGGTTATAGTTCAGCCTCAAGCCATGATCGACAGTTCGGCATGATCGACAGTTCGATATGATAGGCAATACGGAGGCCCATATGTTTCACGGCACAATGACTGCACTGGTTACACCATTTTCAAACGGTAAAATAGATGAGGAATCCTTTCGCGCCCATCTGGAACGGCAGGTGGAAGCAGGCGTCGATGGCGTGGTGCCGGCTGGCACTACCGGCGAAGCGGCGACGCTCTCCTTTGATGAGCACAAGCAGGTGATTCGCATAGCGGTTGAGCAGATAGCAGGACGGGTGCCAGTGATTGCCGGTACCGGCAGCAATAATACGGCCGAATCGATCGAGCTGACTGCGGCGGCCAAATCGCTCGGCGCTGACGGGGCGCTGCTGATCTCTCCCTACTACAACAAGCCGACGCAGGAAGGTATTTATCGCCACTACAAGGCGGTCGCCGATGCCGTGCATCTGCCGCAGGTGATCTACAATGTGCCGGGACGCACCCATTCCAATATTCTGCCCGAAACGGCAGGACGCTTGTCGCATGTGGCCAATATCGTCGGCATCAAGGATGCCACTGCCGATATGGAGCAACTGGTGCACACGATTGCCGCCTGTGACGGGCGTATGGAATTTTACTCGGGCGATGATGCCAGTGTTATGGCGTTTATGGCGCTGGGCGGTGACGGGGTGATTTCCGTGCTCTCCAATATCGCGCCGCAGGCTATGATTGTCCTGACCGATGCGATGTGCGCCGCTGACTGGCCCGCCGCGCGCACAGCACAGTTTGCCATGCGTTGTCTCAATCAGTTGCTGTTTGTCGAGGCTAATCCGATTCCTGTCAAGGCCGCCTGCCATCTGCTGGGCTGGATGCGCAACGAATTGCGCCTGCCGCTGATGCCGCTCTCCGGCGCAGGACTGGATGAGCTGCGTCAGGCCATGACCGGTTTTGCCTTTGAACAGGACGGTGTCACCACCCGACTGGAGCTGGCTGATCACTGATTCGATACCCTCTGCGCTGCGCCTGATGTTCAGCTTCAGGCGCGTGGTGCATTCATTCGCTTATTTCGCCGCCACGCTGGCGGCGATTGCGATGTTTGTACTGGTGCTGATGCTGGCCGAATCAGCCGTGTACGCCGTGACCGGAATTCCGGTTTCGGTCTGGGCCATGGTGATTGCCGCCATCACAGCGGCATTTGGCTATGCCCCGCTGGTGCAGGCCATGCAGCGCGGGCTCGATCGGATCTTTTTTCGCCATCAACTGGATATGCTGACGGCTATCCGGCAACTGGGGGCGGGCGATCTTGCGCAGTTGCCCATCGAAGATGTGGAAACAGCGCTGCTGGAACGTATCTGCAATGTCAGCTATCGCAGTTATGCGGCGCTGGATGAGCGGGAGCTGCCTGATGGCGGCTGGTTTTCTTACCCGCCGGGGGCGCTGTTTATAGAAGCCGGCTATGCCGGCGATACGCATGAAGATTACGCACTGCATCTGAACTTACCGGCGGCCAGCGGCGAAGCACGACTGTGGCTGGGGCCGAGGCGTGATGGCCGGCCAGTGGATGCAGAGGAGCGCACCAGTCTGGAATCGCTGGCACGCTTTGCAGCTATGAGCCTGGAACATGCCCGCTTAACCCATAAACAGGCGGAAGCGGCGCGGCTGGATTCGCTGTCACGCGTGACCCGTCAATTGCACTCCCATGATCTGAAAAATCGCCTGCATGATCTCTCTTTTCTGGCCCATCACCTGGGTTCGGGCAAACTCGATGAGGAGGATGTGCAGCGTATGCTCACGGCCATTCGCAAAGTGACCGGGCGCATGCAGACGCTGATGCAGCGCATGTCCGACCCCAATGCGCCGGTTGATCCGCAGCTGGCGCCGCTGGATCTGGTGAATCTGCTACAAACGAGTATTCGTGACCGCCTGTGGCCGGAATCGTTGCAGATTGATCAGGCCTATGAAGCGCTGCCAGCTGTAGCTGGCGATGCCGATTTGCTGCGGGGCGTCTTTGAGAATCTATACGATAATGCTGTGCAGGCCATGCAGGGGCAGGGGCGTGTTCGCATCGAGGCGCGACTGGTCGATGCATGTCTGACAGAGATAGCCGGCGAGAAAGTACAACAGGATTCGGATCATTCTGATTATTCTGATCATTCGGCACGGATGGCTGAAGTGCGCGTTTCTGATCAGGGTTGCGGTATGACGGGCGATTTTATTCGGCAGCGTCTGTTTCACCTGTTTGCGACCAGCAAAAGCAACGGCTTAGGTGTCGGGCTCTATCTGAGTCGCAGGATTGTTGAGGCGCACGGTGGAACCATTACCGCCGAAAGCGCCGGTGCGCGCAAAGGTTCCACCTTCATTGTGCGCCTGCCGCTGTGGCAGAGTTCATATGGTTGAAGGTTTTTAATCAGTGTGCATTCGTGGAATCAGTGGCTAATGTTTTGACTTTAAAGGCATTAGCCACGAATGCACACGAATGAACACGAATGAAATCAAAATCGTAACTACTAAGCATCCAGGCAGGCGAACTGCGGATAAACACGAAATAGGGTGAGGAGTTGATGAATATGAAACAGACCGTGCTGGTGGTGGATGATAATGATATCAACCGCCTGAATCTGAAATTATTGCTGAAAGAGTCCTATAATATTCTGGAGGCAGGCGATCTGGAGGCGGCCGATGCAGCGTTGGCGGGCCATCGCGTCGATATGGTTGTGCTTGATCTGGCGCTGCCGCCGGACCCGGATAATCCGGAGATCGGCATGGGTTATCTGGGTAGGCTCAGGCAGGAAAGCCCGGATACGCCGGTGGTGGTGATTACCGGCCATGATGAGCGGGCGCTGGCGTTCAGGGCGCAGGAGATGGGGGCGCTGGATTTTTTCGGCAAGCCGTTCGATCCGGATGAGGTCAAGGGCACCATTGATCGCAGCATGGCAGCGCACTGGCAGGCTATGCGTGAACAGGAGATGCAGCGGGCGCTGGAGACCCGGGTCAACAGTGATCTTCTGGGCGAATCTGCGGCGATGCAGGCGCTCAGGGCGATGATTGCGCAGGTTGCGGCGGCCCCTTCCACCGTACTGATTCGCGGTGAAACCGGAACAGGCAAGGAGTTGGTGGCGCGGCAGTTGCACGCGGCAAGTAACAGAGCCAGCCACCCGTTTATCGCCATCAATTGCGCTGCCATGAATGTCGAACTGCTGGAGTCGGAACTGTTCGGCTATGAAAAAGGCGCATTTGCCGGTGCCGGTAAGCGCAAGCTGGGCTGGTTCGAGCGCGCCAGCGGCGGTACTCTGTTTCTCGATGAGGTGGCCGGCTTGCCGTTGCCTGTGCAGGGGAAACTGCTGCGGGCGCTGGAGAGCGGCGAGTTTTCGAGACTGGGCGGTGAGGCGATTATCCAGACCGATGTTCGCCTGATCTGTTCCACCCGCGAGGATCTGGAGAAACAGGTGGCGGTGGGCGCATTCCGCGATGATCTCTATTATCGGATCCATGTGGTGGAGATTGAGGTGCCGCCGCTGCGCGAACACATTGAGGATCTGACAAAACTGGCTGATGCGATTCTGCTGCGCAAGGCGGCCATGTGCGGCAAGCGCATGGATGAGCTTAGTGGCGAGGTGATGGAGCAACTGGCACGATACAGCTGGCCGGGGAATGTGCGCGAACTGGAGAATGTGATCGAACGCGCCGTAGTGTTGGCGGCTACGTCAGTGGTGGAGAGCATTCCTTCGCTGACCGGGCCGCAACCGGTAGGTGATGATGGTGATCCATTGCAGCAGTGGCTTAATCAGTTGCCGGATTCGGGTATCCGGGCTGAAAAAGCGGTGGCTGCATTCGAGAAACAGCTGGTTGAGGCGGCACTGGAGCGCAATCACCATATCAAGGCGAGGGCCGGTCGCTGGCTGGGTTTCGGGGATCGCGCCAAGGATAAAATGCGTTATCTGTGCGATAAATATGATATTGAGGTGAAAGAGGGCCTGTGATGCGACGGATGAACATGCAGCAAACAACGGGCCTGATTGCATGGATGCTGCTGATGGCGAGCATGTTGTCGGTGACATGGGTGATTGAAGCTGGAGCCTTTGAGTTCGATAAGGATTATCTCTATTACCGCGACGCCAATGTGCCGCCATTCCAGAAATCGCGTGAATTTTTTGATATGCCGAACCGGCCGGGTCGCTATGAAGTGACGCTGGTGTCCGACAGTCTCGGGCCATTGACCTTCCGTATCGCGCGCGTCAGGGATGAGCAGGAGACAACTCTGGTGCAGCAACGCAGCTATCATGTCGGTAATCATGAGTTTGAAGCGCACTTTAATAATCCGTCGGGAAATGATGATCTGATCGTGGAGATCGCCAACTCTAACCCGGTGGCGGCGGCCAAGGTATCCGTGTTCGTTGTAGAATTGCCGCAGCGTTGAATCGAGCTGATGCATCTGTGAGAATGCAGGGATGAAACATTTTGCCGCTATTGTGCTTGCTCTGTTGTGTGTCGTGTTGTCGTATCTCTACAACCGGCAACTAAGGCGGGGTATCCAGAAGCGTACGGCCGAGCTGGAGGCGGTATCATCCGAATACAAGGACATTCTCGATCATATGCAGGACGCCTATTACCGGACGAATCTGCAAGGCATCATTACCTGGGTATCGCTGGCCTGCCAAAGGCAGATGGGCTACGAGCGCCACGAACTGATCGGTAAACAGCTCAGCACCCTGTACTACGAGAAAGGAGGGCGACAAAAGTTTCTTCAGGCGCTGCAGACCAGCGGCGGTAATTTACAAAATTATGAAGTTTGCCTGAAGCACAAGGATGGCTCCCGGCTCTGGTCGGAAGTCAATTCACAGTTTTTTTACGACAAGCAGGGCAATATCGCCGGGGTGGAAGGCAACGTGCGCAATATTAACGAACGCAAGCGGGCGGAGCGCGAAAGCAGGGATCTGGCCGACCAGCTTCAGCAGGCGCAGAAGATGGAGAGCATCGGCGTACTGGCCGGCGGCATTGCGCATGATTTTAACAACCTGCTGGTTGGCGTCATGGGCAATGCCGAACTGGCTCTGCTCGATAACAGACAAGATGGGTTGCGTCCTTATCTGGACAGGATTTTCAAATCCGCCTCGCATGGCGCCGATCTGGTGCGCCAGATGCTGGCCTATTCCGGACAGGGCAATATTTCAATGGGAGCGCAGAATTTCAACCTGTTGATTCGTGATGTTTCGGAGTTGCTCGCGACGGTTATCGGCAAACAGATCACGCTGGAGCAGGTGTTGCTGAATGATTTGCCCGATGTCTATGGCGATAAAAATCAGTTAACGCAACTGATTATGAACTTGATGACCAATGCCTCCGAAGCGATGCAGGGGAAACCGGGAAGCATCATATTGCGTACCGGCGTATCACATCTTGATGCGGCTGATTTTCACGCCATGTATATGGCAGGCGAACTGGAGGCGGGCGATTTTGCCTGGCTTGAAGTAAAAGATACCGGTTGTGGTATGGATGCAGGCACCATAGCACGTATTTTTGACCCGTTTTTTACCACCAAAGAGAGCGGCAGCGGTCTGGGGCTGGCGGCGCTGCTGGGCATTGTCCGCAGTCACTGCGGCACATTGTCTGTAGAGAGCGAGCCCGGTGCAGGCGCATGTTTCAAGGTGTTTTTTCCATCGCTTGGCGGGTTTTTCACCCGCGACGATGTATTGCAGCATAGCAGCGAATTGCAGTTGCATGCTGGTCTGCAGGGATTGGTGCTGGTGGTGGATGATGAAGCGGCTGTGCGCGATGTGGCCACGCGGTTGCTGGAGCGTGAGGGCATACGGGTATTAACGGCTTGTGATGGTCGTCAGGCGGTAGATGTTTTCCGCCAGCATGCAGATGATATTACGTTGGTGCTGATGGATCTGACCATGCCGGACATGGATGGCGAGCAGGCATTCCACGCTATCCGGGCCATTCGTTCTGATGCCGTGGTGATGTTAAGTAGCGGGTTCTCCGAGAGTGAAGCGGCACAGCGGCTGTACCGACATGGTTTGACCGGATTTATTCAAAAGCCCTATAAACGTGATGTGTTGCTGAAAGAAGTGCTGCGCCTGGGCGGTAAAAAAATCGCGCCTCCGACCATGCAATGATGCTTGAGTCCGGAGGTTCTGTTTCCAAAACAGCGCTTCGGCGTAAGCTGTTTATGCTGGGTACAGTATCCGGCTCGCTGGTTAGCATGGTGTGTGCGTGGCTGGACTGGCGACATGGCTTAACGGCTTCCGTACTTCAGGATCTGACACTTGCCACGGCACTGCTGCCGCTGTTTTTTTGGGCATGGAAAATATCAGATCCCGCGATGCCGGCGCGGCTTGGCATGTTTGTTTTTGCACTCTCTTTTATCCCGTCTATTCCCAATGAACTGCTTCAGATGCCGATCTTCCTGTTGTGGTTGCCGGCTGTTTCGCTGCTCGCCTTCTATTTTTTCGGCTTTTGTGAGGGTTTGATCTGGTCGTCTCTCTTTTTTGTGCTGGTACTGGCCGAGTCGTTGTGGGTGCTGTCGGATATCGAATCGTTTCAATTCGAGGAGATGTTTGTTATTGCCATGATTATCTACCTGTTTCTCGCCGCAATCGCGGCGGCGTTCCAGAAGATGATCGAATCTTATGAGCGGCAGATTGTGCGGGAAGCAGAAGAAAAACAGCGTGTGCAACAACGTATGGCCGAGATACAGAAAATGGAATCGATCGGTGTGCTTGCTGCCGGCATTGCGCACGATTTTAATACCCTGCTGGTCGGCGTGATGGGCAATGCCGAACTGGCCATGCTGGATAATCGCCAGCATGAGCTGCAGCCGTTTCTACAGCACATTTTTAAGTCCGCCTCTCATGGCGCCGATCTGGTGCGGCAAATGCTGGCCTACTCCGGGCAAGGGAAAATTTCTATGGGGTGCCAAAACCTGAGACGGCTGGTTAAGGATGTACTGGACTTGTTAGGGCCGGCTATAGGCCAACAGGTTCGCATGGACGAGTCTGTCGAGACCATGCTGCCGGAAGTTTACGGCGATAAAAACCAGCTGATGCAACTGATCATGAATCTGATCACCAATGCATCGGAATCAATGCAGGGCAAGCCGGGCGACATTACGCTGCACACCGATCTGTCCCGCCTCGGCGCGGCTGACTTCGCATCAATGAAAATGGCCGCCGATTGCGAGGCCGGGGAATTTGTTTACCTTGAAGTGAAAGATGCCGGTTGCGGCATGGACGCCGAAACGCAAGCCCGAATTTTCGATCCGTTTTTTACCACCAAAGAGAGCGGCAGCGGACTGGGGCTGGCAGCGCTGCTGGGCATTGTCCGCAGTCATGGCGGCGCGCTCTCGCTGCGTAGCGCACCGCGCGCTGGCAGCTGCTTCACGGTCTATCTGCCCGCCTCCTTGTAGCTTCTGCTCATACAGACATTCATACAGACATCTTGGATTTTTGGCCTGTCGGCCCCATATAGTCAGTGAGCAGGTAACATCATGGTGGATGCCAACAGCATCTGTTGACGTTTGCTGATGTTTTCTGCGATAGCACCTGCTTGAGAGATATGATCAGGGAGTAGCAAGATGGATCTGAATCGCATGACACAGAAGGTCAACGAGGCCGTGACTGCAGCGCAGCAGCTGGCGGTGCGGCTGTCGCATCAGCAGGTCGATGTTGAGCATGTGCTGGCCGAACTGCTGGCTCAGGATGACGGGCTTGCCCCTCGCCTGCTGGAGCAGGCCGGTGTTTCTCCGGATGCATTGAAAGCCGCCGTGCAGCAAGCCCTCGGCAAGCGGCCGAAAGTCAGCGTTGCGGCCAGCGAAGCGGATAAGGTCTATATCACGCCGCGTTTGCAACAGCTCTTTGTGCGGGCCGGTGATGAAGCCGGGCGCATGCAGGATGAGTATATCTCTGTCGAGCATCTGCTATTGGCCATGATTGATGAGGACGATAGCAGCGACGCCGGTAAAATTTTCAAAACGTACGGCGTCACGCGGGCCCGTTTTCTCGAAGCGCTGGAGCAGGTGCGCGGCCATCAACGCGTCACCACCGATGCGCCCGAAGCGCAATATGAGGCGCTGAAAAAATATGGCAGCGATCTGGTCGAACTGGCCCGCGCCGGCAAGCTCGATCCGGTCATCGGGCGCGATGAAGAGATTCGCTCTGTCATCCGAATCCTGTCGCGTAAAACAAAAAACAATCCGGTATTGATTGGCGAGCCGGGCGTTGGCAAGACAGCCATAGCAGAAGGGTTAGCGCAGCGCATTGTCTCCGGCGATGTGCCCGAAGGGTTGAAAAATCGCATTCTGTTTGCGCTGGATATGACATCGTTGATGGCCGGGGCCAAATATCGCGGCGAGTTTGAGGAGCGCTTGAAAGCGGTGCTCAAGGAGATTAAGGAGTCGGAAGGGCGCACGCTGCTGTTCATTGATGAGTTACACACCATTGTAGGGGCTGGAAAAACAGAAGGAAGCTCGGATGCCGGCAATATGCTTAAGCCCATGCTGGCACGCGGCGAACTGCATTGTATCGGGGCGACGACGCTGGATGAATATCGCCAGCATATCGAAAAAGATGCAGCGCTGGAGCGGCGTTTTCAGCCGATTGTGGTCGATGCGCCGGATGTTGAAGATACTATATCAATACTGCGTGGCTTGCGTGAACGCTATGAGCTGCATCACGGTGTGCGCATCAGCGATGGCGCACTGGTGGCGGCGGCGACCATGTCCGATCGCTATATTTCAGATCGTTTTCTGCCGGATAAGGCGATTGATCTGGTCGATGAGGCCTGCGCTTCGATTCGCACCGAGATGGATTCGATGCCAACCGAGCTCGATGCCGTGACGCGCAAGGCCATGCGGCTGGAAATCGAAGAGACGGCGCTCAAAAAAGAGCAGGATGAAGCCAGCAAGAAAAGGCTTAAAATCCTGCGCCGGGAGCTGGCCGATCTGCAGGAGGAGCGCGATGCGATGCGAGCCCGCTGGGAGCGCGAGAAGGGCGCCATGGGGCAGGTTCAACAGCTGCGCGAACAGATCGAGCAGGTTCGGCTCGATATCGAGCAGGCCGAACGCGATTACCTGTTGGAGAAAGTCGCCAGTCTGCGCTACGGCAAGTTGCCGGAGCTGGAGAAACAGCTGGCCGAAGCCGAAGCTGCAGCCAGTGATAATAAGGCGCTGATCAGCGAAGCAGTCACGGAAGATGAGATTGCCGAGGTGGTAGCGCGCTGGACCGGTATTCAGGTGACCCGGCTGATGGAGGGTGAGCGCGAAAAACTGTTACGTCTGGAATCGGTGTTGCATGAACGGGTCATCGGTCAGGATGAAGCGGTTAAGGCGGTCGCTGATGCGGTGCTGCGCGCCCGTGCCGGTATCCGTGACCGGCATCGTCCAATCGGTTCATTCCTGTTTCTTGGCCCCACCGGGGTTGGTAAAACAGAACTGGCGCGCACCCTGGCGCGCACCCTGTTCGACAGCGAAGAGAACATGGTGCGTATCGATATGAGCGAATATATGGAGAAACACACGGTGTCGCGTCTGCTGGGAGCGCCGCCGGGCTATATCGGTTTTGAACAGGGCGGTCAGTTGACCGAAGCGGTGCGCCGCAAACCCTATTCGGTGTTGCTGCTCGATGAGGTGGAGAAGGCGCATGCCGATGTGTTCAATGTGCTGTTGCAGTTGCTCGATGACGGACGGCTGACCGATAGTCATGGTCGCACGGTGAATTTTCAGAACACGATTGTCATCATGACCAGCAATATCGGCTCACAATATCTGCTCGACGGCATTGATGACCAGGGGGGTATTGATGCTGCGGCGCGTGAGCAGGTGATGCTGGCGCTACGGCAGCATTTCCGTCCTGAATTCCTTAATCGGGTGGATGATACGGTAATTTTTAGCCCGCTGACGCATACTGTGGTAGCAGGTATCGTCCATCTGTTCCTGAGCGAGTTGAAACAGAGGCTGGCCGAGCAGCAGGTGCGCCTGGAGATCAGCGATGCGGCTGTTGCCTGGATCAGCAGCAACGGTTATGACCCGGTCTATGGGGCCCGGCCGTTAAAACGGTTTATTCAGGAGCATCTGGAAACGCCGTTGGCGCGGTTGCTGATTGCCGGCGATGTGCAGCCCGGCGGCGTCATGCATGCCGATGTTGAACACGACGCACTGGTTGTACGGTAAGCCTGCCTTGGCATAGATGGAACCAAACAGGCTTGTAACTCTTGAGTAACAAAATGGGGTTCATTGTACCGGAAGTGCGACTTCAGTCGCGCCTTGACTCACTATTTGGCACGGCTAAAGCCGCACTTCCAGTATGATTGACTCTGTTACTCTCGGATTGGGAGTCGCGAAGCGGGGTGAGTCGCTATTCAGTAGTATGACGGCAGTTGTCATATAAGTGTTATTACGCTTTTTCTCTGCCTTTCTCTGTGCTCTCTGTGTACTCTGTGGTGAAATGCTTTTGTCTTTGATTCTTGGTAGGCAATCTGCCTAGTGTCGAAGTGGAATCAGGGTTGATGCCGCAGGGCTATGGCCTGTTTGAAAGCGTCGTTTGCAGCGTCGGTCTGGCCCAGTCCCTGATAGGCTTTGCTCAGATAATCATAAACGCGCCAGGGCGTATCCTGCCCCATGACGCTGATAGCCTGGCGCAGTTTTCCGATGGCCTGATGATAGCGTTGCATGACCACATAAATGCGGCCAAGATGATAGGATATATCTTCATCGCCGGGGTCAATCTGTTGTTCCAGATGATAATGTTTCAGAGCGTTACGAAAATCACCAAGCCGCTCATAGCAGACCGCCATGTTAAAGTGGGTATTGTTGTGTCGGGCATCCAGATCGAGCGTATGCTGGAATACTGTAAGCGCCAGATGGTACTGTTGTGAGCGCAACAGTCTGTAACCGAGTTGGTGAAATACACCGGCATCCGAGCTGCTGGCGTAGAGGCGCTGGATGTAGTGTTTCTGAACGGCGCGATAGGATGACTCAAAATCGTTGCGATAGTGTCGGGCAAGTGTTTTCCAGCGGCGGGTGAAGGATGTGTTCCTTAAGCGCAGCATCGTATGCCAGACCAGTTCAGCCGGGTAATCCGGACTTGTTGGGCCCAGCGCCTTGCGCAACGTCTTCAGATTCATGGTGTGGCGCAACCGCTGTTTGAACGCGGGGATGCCTCGACCGCTCAAGCGCGCCATTTCAAATTCAAGGGCTGGAAAATCGGCCCGGTTCAGCGGCGCACGGGAATCGGCAACCAGTCGTAATACATCATCGTTCAATAACTGATATTTCAACCACTCCGGAATAATCCCCTCATGTTCAATCAGATTATCATAGGCTCTGTTGCCGCCGGTGAACTGCGGCAGCGGCCTCGCCCTCACAGGCGCATCCGAACAGATCAACAGAAAATAGGATGATTTGATATACAGCAGGGCGCAATGGCGGAACCTGCTTTTGATCGTACTAAGCACAATATCCACGCCCTTGTCGCCAATGCGTGCGTCCATCCAGGTGACGTAGATGCCGCCGGGTTTCAAGCGTCGTTTGATGACATCGAAAAAATCGGTTGTGTACAGTTTGGATGAGCTGAAATAGAGCGGCGTAGTCACGGTATTGAGAATCAGGCCGTAGTTTTTTTGCGCTGATTTGGTGTAGTGAATGGCATCGTCAACAATGATGTTGACGTTGGGATTGGACTCGATATCGAAATTCCACTGCTTCATGCGAAACAGATTCTGACGCACCACCGGGTTGATTTCGACCACATCGGTGTGCTTAAAAATCTGTCCAACCACCGAAGCGGTAGCACCACTGCCCAGCCCCAGCACCAGTGCGTCGCGAGTGGCAGGCGCAAAATAGGATGAGACTGCGCCGACAATGCGTTCGGATGGATTATTCAGCGGGATGCTGTTATAGCCATTGATAAAAAAGTATGGGTCGTTATGCACCCGGTTGATGGCAAATACATCCTGATAGCCCTTGAATCGCTCTGGTGTCACCGAATCGCGGCGCGCCTTGTTCAGATCATGCAGATCACGGAAATTGGTATAACTGATATACAGCAGATCTTCATCCCAGTTATTGGAGAATAACACGCCTGCAGCCATCAATAACAGCGCCGCCAGCGCGACAGGCGCACGTTGCCAGCGTCCGTGCAGCAGCAGTGAGCAGGCTGCAAGCAGGCCGATGACCAGCATGATCACGCCATAGTCCATATAGCGGTGCAGGAAGAACACCATCAGCAAAAAACCCGCCACATTGGCCATGGAGGCGACAAACAACAGGTGTCCGGACTGCCTGCTGACATCATCATCGCCATCCGCATCAACCCCCATCAGCGCAGGCACGGTGGCCCCGAAGGCCAGAGATGGCAATCCCATCAGCAGGAACAAACACATCCATTTCAACAGAACTGTCATCACATAATGATCTGATACCG
>JALUWF010000140.1 GCA_027019785.1 Mariprofundus sp.
AGCTTTATACTGTCTGCAGGCTCGATATATACATGGGATGCATTAGGTTTTTCAGTTCTCTCTATACCTTTCCATTCATAGAGGAGCTCATCACTAAACTCCAAGGATCCATGATGTATAGCATCGTGACACGAAGGGCACACAGCAATTAGTATGCTCGGATCATCTGATTGGTATATTGCCCAATGTTTAATGTGATGAATATGTACGCGCCAGTTGGAGCAACCTGGATTGGCACACTTATTACCAGCTTCTTCGATTATTTGTCTTTTGACCGCTGGTTTAATTTTCTTTCTTTTCTTCGCCAATATTGCCGTCCTTTACGCTTGGGGAAATCTAACTATTTATTCTCTAGTTTCTGCATATCATAGCGATATCAATACCTTCTAAGCAAGGGTAGGCAAAGAAGCCCGCATGATTTTTGTTTCATCTAACTGTATATCCTTCGATATGGCGTGATATTCATATCTGGATATGTGCATCCTTTATGCAAAGCATTTATTGAAGGATCAATGAATACCCAAACTGGCCGAATTCGCCAGCCGACCATGACTGGAGCGTTAAAAGCCAATCGCAGCTTGGGTGTTGTGCGATTGGCTGTCACTCAGCTTATTTTTTGTAGTTGCCCATCAGGCAGTATTTGGTGAATGTGGTAGCTTCATCAGCAGTCCATTTACCCTTCTCTTTCTGTTTCATGTTATCACACCACGATTTGGTGCCGGGCTCGGCAGAACAACCTGCAAAAGAGAGTGCAATCAGCAGTGCGAACAGAGCGGTCATAAGTTTTTTCATGGAAATCCCTCGAGTGAATCGAATCTGTATTGTGCAGTCTGTCCAAAACAGTGACGGGCTACAACCTTGTTTTAATCAACGTGCCGACTTCGTGATCTGTCAACGTCACCGGATTGGTTTTCATGCTGCCGGGGCTGGCATGGGCAATGAGTTGGGGGACATCGCTTTCAGCCACGCCGTAGGCGGATAGCAGTGGCATCTCAAATCGGATTGTCCATGCTTCCAGCGTGCACAACAGGTGGTTTCTGGCGGCCTGCGCATCCAGGCCGGGATTGTTTGCCATGATACGGCCGACTTCGGCGTATTTTCGTAGGCCGATATTGTCAGGTGCTCTGCTTCGCATGGTTTCAATATTCAGGCGCGTGGCCGCAAATAACAGGCTGCCGCACACTTCGCCATGCGGCATGGGAAAATAAGCGCCAATCGGCGATGCCAGCCCGTGCACGCTGCCCAGTCCCGCATTGGCCAGCGTCAGGCCGGAAACGGAAGAGGCGTAGAGCATATCGGCGCGGGCGGCAAGATTGTCTCCCTGCTCAACGGCGATCGGCAGTGAACGGGTGGCTTTTGTGATACCGCTGATGGCCAGCGCATCGCTCATCGGGTTGGCGTTTTTGGATACATAGGATTCCAGTAACTGGGTGAAGGCATCCATGCCGCAGGCGGCGGTGACGTTGGCGGGGCAGCTAAGGGTGAGCTCCGGATCGAGAATGATGTGCCTTGGCACCAGCAACTCGTGGCGGAATGATTTTTTGAAGCCATGCTTGCCAATCGCAGAGAGGACGGCATTTTTACTGGTTTCGCCGCCGGTGCCGGCGGTGGTTGGCAGGGCGATAAACGGGGTGGATGGCCCGGTGTAGGTTTTGCCGCGACCGACGCCCTCCAGATATTCCATCACTGAATCGCCGCTCGGCAGCAGTCCGGCCATGGCTTTGGCGGCATCGACCGGACTGCCGCCGCCAATGGCGACCACGCAATCCGGCTTCATTTCTGCCAGTGAAGCGACGGTTTCATCCACCAGTTGCGGCGATGGTTCGCCGCTGGCCCGGATGCGATGCACATCGAAATCACGCTTTAACTGTTCATACAGTTGCGCACAGAGTGGCGAGGCATCAAAGGATGCGCCCCCGGTGACCAGCAGCAGTCGTCTGCCGAAGCTCTCGGCAATGGCGCTGAGTTCGCAGCGTTTGCCGGCCCCGAAATGGATATGCGGCGTGGCGGCGAAACTAAATGCGCGCATAACGACTATGGATTCCCGCCGGCGCGGGAATGACAACATCTCACATCCAGGACGTGCGTGGTGTGCATGCTCATGCCAGCAGCGCCTCGATTTCATCGCGGCTGATGGGCTTTGGCAGACGCGCGCCGAGTTGGGAAACCACCCGGCCAGCCGCATGCGATCCGAGATGGCCGGCCTGCTGCCAGCTTAAACCGTTGGTGATGCCGTAAAGCACGCCGGCGGCATACATATCGCCGGCGCCGGTGGTGTCAATCGCTTCCACCGCAACGCCTTCAATGGGAAGCGCCTCGCCTTGATGCATGATGATGGAGCCGTTTTTCCCCAGTGTCAGGGCGACGTTTTCGCAGTGTTTGTGGATGGCATGGGCGCAATCGATCGGATCCTGCTTGCCGGTTAAGGCGCGTGCTTCTTCCTCGTTGCAGAAGAGTAGATCTACCTGACCTTCGATCAGACTCTGGAACTGGTCGCGGCAGATGTCGATCAGGAACGGATCGGAAATGGTCAGCGCCACCTTGACGTTGTTGGCTTTGGCCAGTTCGATGGCTTTGAGTGCTGCGGCGCGGGTGGAGTCGCCGGCGAACAGATAGCCTTCGACATAGACATATTCAGCTTTGGCGATTTCCGCTGCACTGATGTCGTCCGCATGCAGTGATGATGAGGTGCCAAGGCTGGTCAGCATGGTGCGCTGCGCATCGGGTGTAATCAGCACCACGCAAGTGCCGGTCTGGCCTGCGCCGGGATCGACTGCAATGGTAATGCCCAGTTCCATCATCTCGTTCAGATATTGCTGGCCGAAGCCGTCCGGGCCGGTTTTGCAGGCATAGGCGGCGCTGCCACCCATATCGGCGATGCCGACGATAGTATTGGCAGCGGAACCGCCGGAGCAATAGTTGATATCGTGTTCGGACAGTGCATCGAGCACCTGCTGCTGACGCGCATCATCAACCAGCGTCATAATCCCTTTTTCTATGCCTGCCTTGTCGAGAAATGCATCGTCGCACTGCACCTGCATATCCATAATTGCGTTGCCAACACCGTAAACATTATACGTCATGATAAACTCTCCCCAAGTTAAAGTAGTGAGCAAGTGTGCGAGTGTAGATGCTGGCGTCAACCTTGATGATTTCTTGCGAAGTTATCAGAGCGCCCATGGGTGGGCGCGTAAATCAACAACGCGCTTGTTACAATCAAAAGCCAAAAACTTTAGTCTGCCCGATGATTCTCTGTTTTAATCTTTGCGCTCTTCGTGCCCTTCGTGGTAGATCGCTTTTCTACGTTCTTTTGCAAAACACTACAGGTGTACAGAAGAGTATTTTACCGGAGTTGCTATGACCTGCCCGCTACATATTGTTCTGGTTGAACCGGAGATTCCCCCGAATACGGGGAACATTGCCCGGCTGTGCGCCTGCACCGGCTGCCAGTTGCATCTGGTGCATCCGCTGGGCTTTGAGGTTACGGACAAACAGCTGAAGCGCGCCGGTCTGGATTACTGGCAATATCTGGACGTGCAGCATCATGATCACTGGCAGCAGGCGCGGCAGGATATCGGTGTGGATCGAAACTGGTACGGTTTGAGTTCTAAAGTAACAACGCGTTATTGGAATGCGCGCTTTGCCGGTGGCGATGTGCTGGTTTTCGGGCCGGAAACGCGAGGATTGAGTGCAGCGGTTCTGGCCGATCTGCAGGCGCTGACCATCCCCATGCGCGATGATGCTCCGGTGCGATCCCTGAATCTGTCATCGGCATGTGCAATTGTGACCTTTGAAGCGCTCAGGCAGCAAAATGCGTTGAAATAACAGGATTTATCCACCGACCAGTTGTGAACATCATGAAATTTTAATATTTTATACTCTGCATCCAAACGGTGCTTATGATGATGCTCTAATTTATTGTTTTATTTGATATTTTTCTGAATGCTTAAAATATAAGCATAGTGAATGCAGGTGCGGTTCGAACATGCAAATCAGGGCAAACCCGAATGTTATCCACCAAGTTATCCACAGATGCTGTGGATAGGCTGTAAACCCTTACAGGATAAGCATTTAGACGAATAACATGCGCACAGATACTGTTCGAAGTTTATAGACTGCGGTGTTGCAGGGCCGGTAGCGCAGCACGTATGTGCCGCAGTCTCGCTGTTGAAAGATCAGTGATAATTGGACCTTCGCCCAACAGTCGTGCCGCTGTGGCGAGGTTGGCCGCCTTGTCTGTGCCAGAGCACAGTTGGATACAGGCGACGCGCATACTATGTTGCAAAACAGCAGTTATATAAAGCGACCAATCTGCTTCAAGACCCCGAGGTTGGCATCCTCGCTGATAACCGGAACCAGTTTGCCATCACAGGCGCTCATTAGTGTCATCATGCCCGGCCCGTGTCCGGCCAGCGGCGAATCGGAGTGAATCACCACACCGATAGTGATGGCATGCTTGCGATAGGTGCGCCCATATCGGTTGTCATGATCCAGTACCGCCACAAAATCGCCAAAGCGCAGACGATCCATACCGTATTCTTCCACCACGCCCGGGTCATGGCAGAGGATATCGTAATCGCCGGTGGTGACCGACAGCGAACCGATGCCGGAACCCATGGCATGACCCGGTACGATCACATGAACCGGCACCTCGATGCGGCCATCGGCGCGCTCTTTCAATCCCCACGCCTCCAACACATCCGGATCGAGGTTGTAAATATAGACATCGGGATGATCAACCAACTTCAAGCCCTGCCCGAAGCCGCGAATCAGAAATTTATCGTCACAGGTGAGCTGATCGAGCGCAGCATCGGGAAAATCGAGCATCAGGTGTTCGACACCGCCATGATGACCGAGCACCGTGCCTTTCGCCCCCTTGGCCGCACCGGAAATGACTACAGCTTTATTGCCGCAACAGGCCAGAAACTGGTAGCCGGCTTCGGCCTTGCGGTTTTTATGCGTCATGGTGGATGATACGCTCGGTTCGATATGTTCACCAGCCCAGCCGAATACCGAATCGCCAATCTTGACGTTGTAAGTAATGCCGCCAGTGGAGGGCCAGGCGAAGATCTCGCCCGCCGAACCGACCTCAAACGGCGCCCACTGATTGGCCGGAGACACGCCTCCCTGTACTGCTGTTTTCACCAGTTGATGACGATTATTGGCCAGGCTCATGTATCGACTCCATGCGCTTTTCTTGTTGATGTGTCCCGGCGTAACCGGAACGAGAAAGCAAACCTAGCCACTGATTTCACGAATGAACACAGATTATAAACTGTGCATCGATGTTTGCAGCCAATAGTCTTCTATCGCATCAATGATTATAGTGCTGCCGATGAGCGCCAATAATCCAGCCTACAATCAAACAGCGGAAGAAACCATCACAGGGCTGTTGCAGCGGTTGGCCATGCTGCGCGGCTGGTCGCCCAAAACCACGCAATCTTACCGTTCCGATCTGCTGCATGCCGAGGCCTTTTTTCGCATCGCGCACAGCAGCCTGATGCAGGCTGATCAGGCCGGTGTGCTGGCCTATCTGGCCTCATTGGGCCAGGATGGATTGAGAAGGAGCAGTATTCAGCGCAAACGCAGTGCGCTATCCACCTGGTTCACCTATCTGCAGGATCAGGGTATGCGTGAAGATCATCCGGCTCGCCATTTGCCGCGTATTCACAAGAGCCGGCCCTTGCCGAAACTGATGAGCGAACAGGATGTCGAAGCCTTGCTGGAGGCACCCGATACCGCCACCACGACCGGTCTGCGGGATCGAACCATGCTGGAATTGCTTTATGCCACCGGGCTGCGGGTGAGCGAGCTGGTGACATTGCAACAGGCGCATGTGGACAGGGCGGCGGGGCTGTTGCGCGTCATCGGCAAGGGCGACAAAGAGCGGCTGGTGCCATTCGGTGAGGAGGCGGCGCGCTGGTTGCAAGACTGGTTGCACCGTCGGCCTGATCAACCGGCCTCGCCGTTTCTGTTTCCGGGTCGCGGCGGTAAAACCATGAGCCGACAGAATTTCTGGCTGCGGCTGAAACAGTATGCCGTGCTGGCCAATATTTCACCGTTGCCATCGCCGCATACCTTGCGCCACGCCTTTGCCACCCATCTGCTCAATCACGGAGCGGATTTGCGAGCCGTGCAGATGTTGCTGGGTCATGCCAATATCACTACCACAGAAATTTATACGCATGTATCACGGGCGCGGCTACATGATCTGGTCAACCGTTCACACCCGCTGGGGACAAAGGACTAGGATTTTTCATGGCGGATTTGCTAGCTTTGCGATTAAGTCAGCATATGCACAGAAAGGCTTGAACCGCAAAGTACGCAAAGGAACGCAAAGAGAGTCGGAATGAATGGGGTTATCCCGATATGAAGGCTCAAACAGGTATGGGATTATCACCATATTTCACTTTTGATTTTCCTTTGCGCGCCTTTGCGTACTCTGCGGTGAATGCTTTTTTTGTAAGAGACTATAGGAGTCAGTCAATATGGCGCAACCAAAAGAAGAAACCGCACAAATACCCTGTTATTCGCCCGGTCTGGCCGGTATTCCGGTGGCGGAGTCGGCTGTCTCGTTTGTCGATGGCCAGCGCGGGCATCTGGAATATCGTGGTATTGATATCGAGAAACTGGCGGAACACTCGTCATTTGAGGAAACAGCCTGGCTACTGCTGTATGGCAAACTGCCGACCGCAGTCGAATTGACCGGTTTTAACGAGGAACTTTGCCATCACCGCCGTATCAAGTTCCGTATTCGGGATATGATGAAATGTTTCCCTGAATCGGCTCACCCGATGGATGCGCTACAAGCCACAGAAGCGGCGATCGGCATGTTTTATCCATTCCCTAAATCGCTGCAGGGAGAGATTGACCCGCAGGCCGTGCATCAGGTTTGCGTTCATCTGATCTCCAAAATGCCGACGCTGGTGGCGGCGCATGCGCGCATGCGTCACGGCGATGATCCGATCACGCCGCGTGACGACCTCTCTCATGCCGCCAATTTCTATTATATGCTGACCGGCAATGAACCGGATGAATTGACTGAGCGTATTATGGATGTGGCATTGATTGTGCATGCCGAGCATACCATGAATGCCAGCACATTTTCGACGCTGGTGGTGGCCTCCAGTCATGCCGATCCTTACACCTCGATCAGTGCGGCGATTGGCTCGCTCTCCGGCCCCTTGCATGGCGGTGCCAATGAGGATGTGTTGAAAATGCTCGATGAGATCGGTTCGGTGGATGCCGCCGAGGCATATCTGCATGGCAAGCTGGATCGCAAGGAGAAGATTCCGGGGCTGGGGCATCGGGTGTACAAAACCAAGGATCCGCGCGCCACGCTGTTGCAGCAGTTGTATGTGGAGCTGACGGAAAAGATGGGCGCTGATCCCACCTATGAGATTGCCAGCCGCATTGAGGAGCTATCCAGGCAGACGCTGGGTAAAAAGGGCATCTGCCCCAATGTCGATTTTTACTCTGGCATTGTTTATCGCAAACTGGGTATCCCGACCGATCTGTTTACACCGATCTTCGCCGTAGCCCGTGTGGCCGGCTGGCTGGCGCACTGGAAAGAACAGCTTGGGCATGGACGTATCTACCGGCCACAGCAGATCTATACCGGCCTGCACGGCGACGCTTATATTCCGATGGATGAGCGCATTTAGGAGACTGTCGGACTTATGAGAAATCTACTGCGCGGCAGGGATAACGGCCCAAAATATCCTGATTTATCGTTGCATAGTTACCACTATGCGCCTCAAAATCATGCTGTTTTTGACTCGTCCCCCTGTCTACTCGCTACGATCACCCTAAGTCAGACGGACTCCTAGGTGGACAGACACATGCTGGAGATACAAAATTTATCGCTGTCCGTATCCATTGAAGGGCGGCGGGTTGAAGCGGTTTCAGCGGTTTCGTTGCAGCTTGAGCCGGGTCGCGTGCTTGGCTTGGTGGGCGAATCCGGTTGCGGTAAATCGCTAACCGCTCAGGCCATCCTGCGGCTCGGCGAACATCAGGGCGTGAGCAAAACAGGCGGCGATATTCTGCTCGACGGCAGCAGTCTGTTCGATATCGACCAGGCTGCGCTGCGCAAGATTCGTGGCGGTCACATCGCCATGATTTTTCAGGAGCCGATGACAGCGCTGAATCCGGTATTCTCCATTGGCAGTCAGATTATTGAGGTGATTCGTCTGCATCTGGAGTTGAATAAAAAACAGACCGAACAGCGCGCCATGCAACTGTTGCAAGATGTCGGGATGCAGGATGTGGCCCAACTGTTAAAACAGTACCCCGATGCGCTCTCCGGCGGTATGCGCCAGCGCGTGCTGATTGCCATGGCCATGGCGGCTGATCCTGATTATATCATTGCAGATGAGCCAACCACGGCGCTCGATGTGTCGGTGCAGAAGCGCATCATTGCATTGCTGTTGAATCTGCAGAAGCAGCGAAACCTCGGATTGCTGCTGGTGACGCACGATTTCGGCCTGGTGGCGGAGTTGTGTGACGATGTGGTGGTGATGTATGCCGGCCAGATTGTCGAGTCCGGCCCTGTGATGGAGATATTTGATCATCCCGCCCACCCCTATACGCGCGCCCTGATGGCATGCAGGCCGGAAGTGTTCGAAGCCGGACAAGCCTTGCAGGTGATTGAAGGCCAGGTACCGCCGCCCGGTCGCTGGCCTCAGGGTTGTCATTTTGCCGCCCGTTGCCCGCTGCGTAAAAAAGATTGTGAACAGCCTGTGGCGGCAACTGCATGGCAACAGGGAGAACATAGCGCCCGTTGTCTGCATGTGATGCAATCATGAGTGTACTGAGCGTAGAGGGGCTGAGCAAAACATTTGCTGCCGGCGGTATGTTCCGGGCCAATGGCAAGGCCAAGCGTGCGGTAGATGACGTATCTTTCAGGCTGGATACCGGCGAGACGCTGGCCATTGTTGGCGAATCCGGCAGTGGTAAATCGACCACGGCGCGGCTGGCTATGCGCCTGCTACAGCCCGATACCGGGCAAATCTGCTGGGCTGATGAAGATGTCAGTGCCATGGCCGGTCGCGCCCTGCGTCAGCGCAGGCATCATATCCAGATGGTGTTTCAGGATCCGTTTGCCAGTTTGAATCCGCGCATGAAAATCTGGCAGAGCGTGGCGGAGGGGCTGCGCGTGCATCGCCCCGGCCTGTCCAGACAGCAGCAGCGGGATCGGGTGGCTGAATCATTGCATCTGTGCGGCATGGATGATTCGGGCATGGATCGTTATCCGCACCAGTTTTCCGGTGGCCAGCGTCAGCGTATCGGCATTGCCCGCGCCCTGATTGTGGAACCGGCAGTGCTAGTGCTGGATGAGCCTGTATCGGCGCTGGATGTATCCGTGCAGGCTCAGATTTTGAATCTACTGCAGGATATTCAGCGCCAGCGCGGGCTGGCATATCTGTTTATTTCGCATGATCTGTCAGTGATCCGTCATGTTGCCGATCGTGTGGTGGTGATGTTTTCCGGTCGAATCGTGGAGCAGGCCAGTGCGGCGGATCTCTTTGAACATGCCCGGCATCCCTACACCCGCGCATTGCTCGCCGCCCGGCCTGTCACGCACCCGAATGAACGCAGTAGCGAATCCTGTGAATATGACAGTGAAGGGGAGGGCGAAGCGGAACAGGGCTGCGCCTATCAACCTCGCTGCCCCAATGCAGCAACCGATTGCGCCGCCTTCGATGGGCAACTGGTCGACGAAGGCTATGCCTGCCTGCACCCGGTTGAATTTTTACAAAAACATTCACCACAGAGCACACAGAGAGCACAGAGAAAGGCAGAGGAAAAACAGCATCAATGAGAATTTCCGGATTTTCACTGTCCCCCAAGGTGGCTTCTCTGGCTGCGTACCACAGGCTTTTCTTCGGTCACCAATCCTTTTCTGGTTCCTGACTTTGACTTCCTCTGTGCTCTCTGTGTCCTCTGTGGTGCGAGCTTGTTTGATTCTGGCTATGCTGGGTTAAGTGGTTAGCCGCAGATGACGAATTTAATGGATATGGTTCAGCGGGATTTTGCGGATGATGCGCCGTTGCCGTCCACGCTGCCCGGTTATGCGCGGCGGGATGAGCAGATTCAGTTGGCGGCGGAGATTGCCGGCGCGTTTGAGGCCGGTTCGATTTTGCTGGCCGAAGCTGAAACGGGCACGGGTAAAACATTGGCCTATCTGGTTCCGGCGCTGAGGGGGGAAGGTAAGGTGTTAATTTCCACCCATACCAAGGCATTGCAGGATCAGCTGGTGCACCGGGACATGCCGGCAGTGCAGCGTATTCTGGGCGCGAAACGGCGGGTGGCCTTGCTCAAGGGGCGCTCCAACTATCTTTGCCCGCAACGCCTGAAGCTGTTTGCCGCCAGCCCGCAACTGGAGATGTGGGCGCAGAAAACGATGCTGAAGGTGCTGGACTGGTCGCACAAAACCAGAGATGGCGATCTCTCCGGACTGCCGTTTGACGTGTTCGCCAAAGGCATCGGCTACATGGTGACGGCGACGGCGGATCAGTGTCTGGGCTCGAAATGCGCTGATTTTGAACGCTGTCCGCTGATGAAAGCGCGCCAACGTGCGCAAGCCGCCGATATCGTGGTGACCAATCACAGTCTGTTGTTGTCTGATGCGGTGTTGAAGGCTGGCGAGTTCGGTGAACTGCTACCGGATTTCGATGCCTATGTGATTGATGAGGCGCATGCCTTGCCGGAGCTGGCCTGCCAGCATTTCGGCGTGCATCTGACGCGTATGAAATTGATCCAGTGGCTCAATGATATGCAGGCGCAACTCGAAGAGATGGGCGATGAACCGGCGCTGAAAAGCGATATAACGGCGCAGGGCAAGATTGTGCTCGGTGCCTATGGTGTTAATGGTGTGAACGATGGAAATGGCGAACACAGCAAAAGCGAAGAAAGCAGCGTGGCAGCGTTGCAGCAGGCATGGAACGATATGCTAAAACTGGCGCAATCGCGTCGCGAGCGCAGCGAGGAGATGGCGCGGTTGGCCGATCGTGCTGCGCAGATCGCCGATGATATTGAGATGGTGCGTGCGCCGGCACAGGGCTATGTCGGCTGGCAGGAAGGTGACGGCGAGCATCTCAAATATACCGTCGCACCGGTGGAGACCGGGCCGGTGTTGAGCACGCATCTGTGGGATCGGCAGGCTGCATTTGTGCTGATGTCAGCTACTCTCAGGGTATCCGGTCGTTTTGATTATGCTCGTGCCCGGCTGGGTTTACAGTCGGCGGATGAGGTGTTTCATGCCTCGCCGTTCGATTACGGTCAGCAGGCCATGATCTATCTGCCGCGTCACCTGCAGGGCACGTTTTCCGATGTCGGTGCCCAAGCCATGATTGATGAGATGGAGACGCTGATTCGCGCCTCACATGGTCGCGCCTTTGTGCTGTTTACCTCATGGGCCATGCTGCACCGGGCCGGCCCCGAACTGGCGCAGCGTTTGCCGTGGCAGGTATTGATTCAGGGCGAGAGCGGCAGCCGCGATGCGATTCTTGAGACATTCCGCAGCGATACCCATTCGATCCTGTGCGGTACGCGCAGCTTCTGGGAGGGGGTGGACGTGCCGGGCGAGGCATTGAGTCTGGTGATTATCGATAAAATGCCGTTTAGGCCGCCCAATGATCCGTTGCTCAAGGCGCGCATCGACAAGTGCGAGGCGGACGGCGGCAATGGCTTTCGGGATATTCAGTTGCCCGAAGCGATTGCAGTGTTAAGGCAGGGGACAGGTCGGCTGATTCGATCCATGCAGGATCGCGGTGTCATGGCCTTGCTGGATTCGCGCCTCTACCACAAAGGCTATGGCCGCGAAGTAGCGCGCAACCTGCCGGCCGCGCCGATCCGCGATGATCTGGCCGACGTACGCTGGTTCTTTGAGACATAGTGGTGTTATCAACTATGATGGAACCCATCAGAGGTGAATACTATGAGAGCAAAGGTTCAAAAATGGGGAAACAGCCTTGCGGTAAGGCTGCCAAAGGCCATTACCGAGAAGGCAGGACTTGGCCTTGAAGATGAGGTCGATGTTGATGTTGAAGATACGGGTAAGGTGGTTTTGCTTCCTTGTATCAGGAAGGCATACCGGCTTGAGGAACTGTTGACCGGTATTACCCCGGCCAATATTCATGATGAAATGGATTTTGGTGAACCTCAGGGGCGGGAGATGCTTTGACGACTAGGCGTTATGTTCCTGACAGGGGGGATATTGTCTTGGCTATTGAGAAAGGCGGTTGAAGGCTGAGGGAGCTGGAAACTGCTTATCAAACGTATTTTGGGGCTGAAAAGGGGTGTTTAAGCATGAATAACGGGGCGTCTTTTGATGAAATCTAAAAAAGAATCAATATGTTAGATTGATCCGACCATGTACACGATATATGTACACGGGGAGCCATGCTGTCTCATGCCAGTACTGAAGTGCAGTTTCCAGATGCTCAGGGTCTACAGCAATCAGAACATTACGAATAACACTGAGACTTGGAGGCACCCGTTTCCCCTTCTCTCTGCGACAGCGGAAATTGACCAGCGCTTTC
>JALUWF010000141.1 GCA_027019785.1 Mariprofundus sp.
CTATATAATTCAGATAAAACGTATCCGTTCTCCGCGAATCCGGAACCAAACAGGAAAATCTTTAACCACAGAGAGCACAGAGGAAAAGCAGAGAAAACCAAAACATGAAGATATTGACCTCCTCTGTGCTCTCTGTGTCCTCTGTGGTGAATACTTTTGACTCACTTCTTTTGGAACCATTCGAATAAAGACCAGACCATCTCATTTACTTTCCCTGGCATACCGTTGTGCCCTGTTTGATAAATATATCCTGTTCATAGCTAAAAAAGTTGTGGCAAGGGGTTGAATCGCTCCAACCCGGTTCCTATAAAGCAGTCACCAATAAAGTAGAAAAGGAGAAGTATCAATGGCAACTACAGTCCGTCCTTTGCATGACCGAGTGATCGTCCGCCGTCTGGATGAAGACACAGTATCCGCCGGTGGCATCATCATCCCGGATTCAGCAAAAGAAAAACCGCTTGAAGGCGAAGTTATCGCTGCCGGTAAAGGCAAGATTATGGAAAATGGCGATGTGCGCCCGCTGGATGTGAAAGCAGGCGATAAAATCATTTTCTCCAAATACGCCGGCACCGAAATCAAGCTCGATGGCGAAGATTTCCTGATTATGACTGAAAATGACATCCTGGGTGTCATCGAATAGTAACTCTTCAGCTCTGCTGAATAGTTACAAAAAAACCAACGATTTACTCCCCCTTACGGGTGGGGAATCAACCATAAAAATGAATACGTAAAAAACAGGAGAGACAAGAATGGCTAAAGACATTCAATTTGGTGAAGATGCACGCGCCAGGATGATGGTTGGCGTGAATAAACTCGCTGATGCAGTAAAAGTAACCCTCGGCCCCAAAGGCCGCAATGTGGTGCTCGATAAATCATGGGGCGCGCCGACCATCACCAAAGATGGCGTTTCCGTGGCCAAGGAAATCGAGCTGGAAGACAAGTTTGAAAATATGGGCGCACAGATGGTCAAGGAAGTGGCTTCCAAGACTGCTGATATCGCTGGCGATGGTACCACCACCGCAACCGTTCTGGCGCAGTCGATTGCCAAAGAAGGCGTCAAGGCTGTCGCCGCCGGCATGAATCCGATGTGCTTGAAGCGCGGCATTGATAAAGCTGTTACAGCTGTGGTTGCAGAATTGGCTAACCTGTCTAATGAAGTAGAAAATCAGGAAGAGATTGCTCAGGTTGGCACCATTTCGGCCAATGGCGATGCTGAAATCGGCAAGATTATTGCCGATGCCATGGATAAGGTTGGTAAAGAAGGCGTCATCACGGTTGAAGAGGCCAAGGGTCTGGAAACCGAGCTGGACGTGGTGGAGGGCATGCAGTTTGATCGCGGTTATCTCTCGCCCTACTTCGTGACCGATACCGAACGCATGGAAGCATCTCTGGATGCGCCATACATTCTGTTGTTCGAGAAGAAGATTTCCAATATGCGCGAGATGCTGCCAGTGCTGGAAGCTGTCGCTCGTACCGGCAAACCGCTGTTGATTATCGCTGAAGATATCGAAGGCGAAGCGCTGGCAACATTGGTGGTCAACAAGGTGCGTGGTGTAGTGAATGTCGCTGCTGTGAAGGCACCCGGCTTCGGTGATCGTCGCAAGGCGATGATGGAAGATGTGGCCATACTGACCGGCGCCAAGGTGATATCCGAGGAACTGGGTCTGAAACTGGAAAATGTAACATTGGAAGATCTGGGTACGGCTGCTACGGTGAAAATCACCAAAGATACCACTACAATTATTGATGGTGTTGGCGACAAGGCAGACATCGAAGGCCGCGTTGCGCTGATTCGCAAGCAGGTCGACGATACCACGTCCGACTACGACAAAGAGAAATTGCAAGAACGTCTGGCTAAACTGGCTGGCGGCGTTGCAGTGATCAAAGTCGGTGCTGCCACTGAAGTAGCGATGAAAGAGAAGAAGGATCGCGTTGACGATGCCTTGCATGCCACCCGCGCAGCGGTTGAAGAAGGCATTGTGGCTGGCGGCGGCGTTGCCCTGATTCGTGCTCGCACTGCGCTGAATGATGTGAGCGGCGTCAATCACGATGAAGATACCGGTGTAAATATCGTGCGTCGTGCGGTTGAAGAGCCGCTGCGTCAGATCGTTTCCAACGGTGGTGGTGAAGCATCGGTTGTGGTGAATGAAATCTCCAACAACGAAGGCCATTACGGCTACAATGCCCAGACTGAAGAATACGGAGATCTGGTCAAGATGGGCGTCATTGACCCAACCAAGGTAACACGTTCCGCATTGCAGTATGCCGCATCCATTGCCGGCCTGCTGATCACAACGGAAGCCATGATTGCTGATATCCCCAAGCCTGAAGCTGCACCTGCTGCACCTGATATGGGCGGCATGGGTGGAATGGGCGGCATGATGTAAAATCCCTGTCGGGATTTTAGGTGTCGCATCATTATTGATGCAACCAAAGGGCGGTTCCGCATGGAGTCGCCCTTTTTGTTTCATTGTACTTTCATGCAGAACCGTTAATGTTTGACGCTATGGTAGATAATGTTATCCCGATGCGAATTAGTCCGGCAGATGCTAAAAAGCGGATAGTCGAGGCTGCAAAAGATTCTAGTCGTGTGAGGCTTTCAACGCATGCTGGTGAGTCGATCAGCGTAGCAGCAGCACTGAAAAAAAATGACAATGGCGACTATGTGTGAGTTGTCACAACGTTTTAGGAGGTAATTCAATGTACCATTATAATGGCAGTGGATTGGACTACATATACCTTGAAAACGGTTACGAGGAATTTGATGATGGAATATCTATCCATGATATGGATGGGTTGCATAAAGCCATCAGTAAAATAGTGGTCGATCGTCCCGTCATGAAAGGTCGAGAGTTCAGGTTTTTGCGTATTGAAATGAACTTGTCGCAGACTGATATAGCCAGATTGTTTGGCGTGTCAGAGTCTACTGTCAGAAACTGGGAGGCTAATCGCACCGAGTTACCTGGCCCTGCCGCAAACCTAATGCGCGGGTACTACCTTCAGAGCATTGATGACAATAGTAATCTTGGTGAAATGCTAAACAGGATCAGCCAGCTTAATCGTGAAATCCATCACATCGAAATGAACCTGGAAGAAACAGCGGATGGCTGGCAACTGGCCGCTTAACCAGCTTAAAATCCCTATTGGGATTTTATCTGATTCCGGTTTTGTGAATTTTGACTATCGCGCAACCCAGAGCAACACCCATTGCTCGTTTTATTTTCAGAACTATCGCGCAACCCAGAGCAACACCCATTGCTC
>JALUWF010000142.1 GCA_027019785.1 Mariprofundus sp.
ACTATCGCGCAACCCAGAGCAACACCCATTGCTCGTTTTATTTTCAGAACTATCGCGCAACCCAGAGCAACACCCATTGCTCTGGGTTGCTTGCTTCGGTAGCGTGCCGAATCCTTAAAAACAGCGGTTGCGGGCAGTATAGATAGGCCCTGCCGCTAACTCTTGAAACCGGGGTTTATCATGCTCGAATCCATGCGTAATCACGCGCAGTCATGGCTGGCCAAACTCATTCTTGGCGGTGTAGCCCTGTCATTTGTATTGTGGGGTGTTGGCGACTATTTCTTTGGCGACAAAGTGGTGCCTGTCGCCTCCATTAACGGCAAACCGATCTCCGGTACTGATTTTTATCGCGCCTATGAACGGCAGTTGGGCGCCTACCGCGCCATGCTTGGCAAACAATTTTCCAAGCAGCTGATCAACAGGCTGCATGTGAAAGAGAACACCCTACAAACCATGATCAATCGCGACATCATGCTCGACGTGGCAAACAACCTCGGGCTGGCGGCACCGAAATCCGTTTTAATATCCACTGTCCGTAGCAATCCGTCATTTCAGTCAGCCGGCCGTTTCGATCCAAAACGCTATCAGATGCTAACCCGAAACATGGGATTCGGTTCAGAGCAGGATTACGAAAACGATCTGCGCCTAAACATCATGGTGAATGCCCTCCAGAAAGCTATTATCGGTTCGGCGCAGGCCAGCAAATCTGAAATTCGCGGCAGGTTTAACCACGATTATGAACAGCGGGTACTGGCTGCCATCGTCGTTGACCCGGCCAGTCAGTTAAACAAGGTGACCGTGAGCGATAAAGAAGCGAAAGCCTGGTATGAAGCGCATAAAAACAGTTATATGTCGCCGCTGAAAATCAAGGTCGATGCGGTGGAAATCAACCCACGCAAGCTGGCACAGGATATGAGCGTGGACGATGCGGATATTCGCGCCGCCTATGAAAAACGCAAAGCGGAATTTCTGCAGCCGGAGCAGCGCAAGGCCAGCCACATCCTCATCAGAGTGGCTAAAAATGCCCCGAAAAATGTACGCCAGGCGGCCCGAAAAAAAATCGAATCGATTCAGGCCCGACTCAAAGCCGGCGAAAATTTCGCAGCACTGGCCAAAAAATTCTCCGACGACAGGGCCACCGCCAGCAAGGGCGGCGAACTCGGCTGGTTTAAAGCCGACGTCATGGCTCCTGAATTTAATCAGGCAGTGTTCGCCATGAAAAAAGGCGATGTCAGCGATATTGTGGAAACGCAGTTCGGCTTCCACCTGATTCACCTCGAAGATATACGACCGGCGCATCAGGCCTCGTATGATGATGTGAAGGATAAGATTAAGGATGAACTATTGCAGACGCGTGCCAGTGATGAAGCCTATAAGTTATCGCAGGACCTTGATGATGCGCTCGGCATGGAAGATTCATTAAAGGCGGCGGCAGCTTCGCTGGATCTGAAGGTGTTTCATTCCGGATTTGTCAGCCAGCGCGATGCCGAAGTGACGCCGATGCTGACTGATCCGGAGGTGCGCAAAAAGGCGTTTTCCACCCGCCCCGGTCAGCCGGTCGAGATTATTGAAACCAGTGATGGCCGATTCATCGCCGTTGAAGTGCTGGAACGCAAGGAACCGGCCACACTGCCATACGAGCAGGTTGCCGGAAAAGTTAAAAGCAATGCCCGGCTCGATGCGGCCAACAAGAAAGCCCTGCATCTGGCCGACGCCATTCGCGCCAGCAAAGGCAAAAGCCTGGATGAACTGGCGCAGCAGTATGGCCAGGCCAAATATATATCCAAACCAGTACGTAGCAACGGTGTGGGCGACCGGGCCTCATGGCTGAATCGAGATATCCTGAACCGGGCCTTTATGACCCCGGCCGGCGCATGGCTGAACAGTTCGGTCAGCGTGCCGCAGGGATATGCCGCCGTGCGCGTTGAAAAAGTCATCGCTCCCAGCGAAAAAGAGTTCAAGCAACAGCGCGAAAATATCACCCGCCAGGTACTCAAAGCCAAGGGTGAAGCCCGTTTTTCCCGCTGGATGGCATCGGTCAGAAAACGCTACGATATTGTTACCAACGCCCAGGCTCTGGCACGTTATTAATCACCCATCGTAGGGGCAACCCCCTGTGGTTGCCCTTTTTTTGATGTGGTTGCCCTTTTTTGATGTGGTTGCCCTTTTTTGATGTGGTTGCCCTTATTCGCGTTCATTCGTGTGCATTCGCGGTTCGCCCTTGACCTTGCTCTGTTCTTTCTCATACAATCAAAACCTTTAATCGAACCGCGAATTGACGCGAATTAAATCAAAATCCTGAACCAAAAAAAGAGATTTTCATGAGATGTGTCAGACACCTACTCCGGACTTGTCCAACAAACGGTTCAGGTCGTGGTTTGCTTCGCTCTCACGAACTAACCTTATTCGTTAATGAGCAACCCACAGGTTAGGTTAATGGGCAATCAAAGGCAGGGCAACCACAGGGGGTTGCCCCTACGGTAGATTCTGTAAAATCGTTTCGATCAATCCGGATTGCACTTCTGCGGATAACGGCAATACCCAGAGCGGACGACCCTTCGGCCACAGCGGTACCAGTTTAACGGCATCTTTTGCCGTCACCGCGATATCGGCATGCATACGTAATAACACGTCAACATCACGGTCTGTAAACGGATGATGGTCGGGGAATATCTTGTTACCAACCAGATTGAAACCGGCAGCCTGCAGGTCGTCAAAAAAGCGCTGCGGGCGTGCAATCGCGGTCACGGCACACACATCGACAGGGGCGCTCTTTGCTCCGGTTGCCACATCCACCAGACATCCCGGCAGGCGAATCCAGCCGTATTCGTTTTTGGCTGTTAGCGCTTTGCAGTTATCGACTTCCGGGCGGTTGCCGGTGCGCACAACGATGTCTGCGCGAGCCAGTGCAGCAACCGGTTCACGTAGCGGCCCGGCAGGAATCTGATGGCCATTGCCAACACCCTCTGCCGGCACCAGTACGATATCGCAACAGCGCCCAAGGTGCCTGTACTGGAACCCGTCATCGAGAATGATGACATTGCCAAGACCTTCGGCCATCCGGCTACCGGCTATACGGTCATGGGCAGCAATCACCGGGCAACCGGACAACTCAGTCAGCATTTTGGCCTCGTCCCCAACCTGAGCCGCGCTATCTTCCGACTTGACCACAACCGGTTTGGCCGCCTTGCCGCCATCACCCCGGCACAGCATGACCGGCTCATAGCCCCTTGATTGAAGCATATCCGCCAGCCACAACACAAACGGCGTTTTGCCGCTACCGCCGGCAGTGATATTGCCGACCGAAATCAGCGGTAATGGCGGTTGAATAATATGGGCTGCACGGCGGCGCAAGTGGATACTGCTCATCGCGGCATATATCGGTTCAACACAGCGTAACCACAACGGCGGCTTCGCCTGATTCCACCACAACCGTTCCACCCGTTCATGCAGCCCTGTCATGAATGGTTACTCATATCGCTTAGCCATGGCGCAATCGCTTCGAGCATTCGTTCCAGTACATGTGAACGATCCTGAATAAACAGGAAGGCATTGGCATTGAGGTTTCTGAGTTCATCCGGATGATTGAGCAGACGGGTGACGGCAGCTTCCATATCCTGATCATCACGGCAGATAATCGCTGCTTCGGCCTGCTGCATGTCGCACATGATGTCGCGAAAATTCTGTATATGCGGCCCGGTCACCACGCCGCGACCGCAAATTGCCGCTTCCAACGGATTATGGCCGCCGATATCGGCCAGGCTGCCGGCAATAATCACGGCGTCGGCGATACAGTATAATCCTGTCAACACGCCCATGGCGTCCACGAGCATGATATCACGACGCAGGGGCGAATCCTCAGCGTCACATTCAGACCAGCGCGCCAATGTGTAACCACGCTGTGCAACCAACGCTGCCACCTGCTCGAAACGCTCGGGATGACGCGGCACGATCACCATCAACATCTCCGGGCAAGCCCCGCGCCATGCGGCATACATATCCAGCATGCGCTCATCTTCGCCGCCATGGGTGCTAGCGACCAACAGAATGGGCCGAACACCGCTATCGTCCACTCTGCTGCGTAGCGCCTCACTATCCACATCAGGGGCGTGAACGGCATATTTCAGATTGCCGGCCACCTGAACCTTGTCTGCCGCAACCCCCATAGCAATCAGACGCTCGGCGTCCACATCGCTCTGGGGCAGAAACAG
>JALUWF010000143.1 GCA_027019785.1 Mariprofundus sp.
ACCAATGCGCTGGAGCACCTGGGCGAGCGTATGGGCGTATCCGAAGGCGTCACCGGCTCTATTTTTGCGGCAGTAGGCACGGCGATGCCGGAAACGATCGTGCCGATCGTGGCTATTCTGGGTGGCGGCGCTGCTGAGTCGGTCAACCATGCTATCGGGCTCGGAGCTATTCTGGGCGCGCCATTTATGCTCTCGACGCTCTCCATCGGCATGATGGCCTGGTTTGCCGGCAGAAAACGCGGCTGGCTGACCGCCTTCACGCCGGAACAATCCGGTTTTGAGCGGGATATCGGCACATTTCTGCTGGCCTTTGCACTGGTAATCATCGCTGCGCTGCTGCCTGAGAGCTGGGCCTCGGCCAAAACATTCGTGGCGATCTCCCTGTTTCTGGTCTACTTCATCTACCTGTTGCGTACAATCAAGGCCAGCAAAGCGCTGGTCGAAGATGGCCATGCAACGGAAGCGGACAAGGCGCTCTATCTGGCGCGTCTGCTGGGCGACTCCACACCTGTTGCCATGCTGCAACTGCTGGTCGGATTATCGCTGCTGGTTATTGGCGCCAAGGCGTTCGTATATGGGGTGGAGCTGGTCAGCGACATGATTGGCGTATCGGCGCTGGTCGTCTCTCTGCTGATTGTACCGATAGCCACGGAAATGCCGGAGAAGGTCAACTCCATTCTGTGGATCCGCCGGGGGCGCGATACGCTGGCCTTTGGCAATATTACCGGCGCCATGGTATTTCAGGGAACGATGATTCCCGCCATCGGCATGCTGTTGATGCCATGGCACCTGAATGACATCCATGCGGCCGCTGCCGTCATCCTGGCGCTGGTCGGCAACGGGTTGCTCTGGCTACTGCACAAAACAGGCCGACTCAAGCCCGCCTTTCTCTGTATGAATATGCTGTTATACCTGCTGTTTATCGCACTTGTAATCGGCGACTGAGGCATTTTCAAAGTTGGCCTCAATTTTGCTCGGCATTACCATTAATAATAATAATAATAATAAAAATTCCGGAGGTGCGGCTACAGCCGCGCATGACCTCATGATAAAGCGCGGCTAAAGCCGCACCTCCGGAACATATTTTTTTCGTGCAGACAAAGGATTCTAACCTATGATCATTACTGTTTTATCCATTGCGGCTATTTTATATCTGGCTCTGCAGCTTGAAGATAAACTCAAGATCCCCTCCCCCATAGGACTGATCACCCTGTCATTCATATTTCACGCAGTATTTGGCGGCGCCTCTATGCTCACTGGCGATGCCGAACATTTTGCCAGACTGGTTATTCTGTTGATTCCCATACTGCTGATTGCTGATTCTCTGGAGTTGAAAGTTAACGACTTAAAGGAGCACGGGCTCAGCCTGTTCATGCTGGCCGTGGTCGCAGTTGCCCTGTCTGTTGTCGTGGCTTTATTGATCAGCGATATGTTGTTCGGTCAGTATCATCTTTCCACACCCGCCATTATCGTGCTGTTCGCCATGGTGCTGGCCACTGATCCGGTCTCGGTGGTTAGCATTTTTTCCAAATTTGAACTGCCGCACCGGCTAAAAATTCTGTGCGAAGGCGAAAGTCTGTTCAATGACGCCACCGCCCTGATCGTGTTTGTTTTTATCGGACTGTATGCGCTGGAAGGCGGCCAAATCACAGTCGGTTATGTCAGCGAAATCAGCGCCACAGTGGTGCTTGGCTCGGCACTATTGGGCGTTGTCATTGGTTATATCGGGCTGATCGGCATGAAAAGCACCGAGAATCGTATGGCTGAATTACTGGTACTGATACTGACCGGCTATGGCGCCTTTGAAATCGCCGAACACTTCTATGCCTTACTGAATCTGGCTGGCGGCCATTCACACATGCACCTGTCCGGCATTCTGACCTGTATCATCGCCACCATCACTGTCAATCATGTGATGAGCAAGGCCATTGACTATGGGGATATGCGCATTGAAAAGGAATCGGATGATATTCACCGCGAAGCCGATGAGCAGCACTCGTCCCGTAATCTGATCAATCAGGCCATTGATAAAATCAAGGCCACCGTCGAGGAGCGCGACCGCCACATGCGCACCAAGGAAGATATCGGTCTGCTGGCCATTGTCGCCAATACCATGCTGTTTGTGGCGATGGCAGAAATTATCAATCTGGATCTGTTGTGGCAGTACAAAACAGAGATTCTGGTGATGTTCCTCGCTACGACCGTGATCCGCGCTGTTATGATGGCCAAATTTGCCATCCTGACCAATCAAACCGACAAAATGACCACGGTGAATTTCCGCTGGTGGGGGGTGCTGACTTTTGCCGGCATCAAAGGCGGCCTGTCGATCGTCATGCTGATGATGATTCCTGCCTCCTTTGAACATCTGGAAATGTTCAAAGCGATTGTGGTTGGCGTGGTCATGCTTTCGACCTTTATCTATTCACTGATCCTGATCGTGCTGATCGGCTACAATAAAGACATCTTCGCCGCAGAGCTAAAACAGGAAGGCGATCATCACTAAAATCAAAAGATTCTCACCACAGAGGACACAGAGG